>JAEUIF010000252.1 GCA_016795185.1 Planctomycetia bacterium
TTCGTACGGTAGCGGACACGGGTGCGGTTGCCGTTCACGACAGTGATCGACTGCGTGTCGAATGCGAGCTTCAGCGGAGCGCCTTTAGGATGCTGCACGATCAGCAGCGGTGCGTCGGCTTGGAGATCGACTGGTACCATCGGGACCTTGATGAAGCCCCTGACAGGGGCGCCCGGCTCGGCGTTGTGGGCGCTGACCGGCTGGCTTCCTGGCTCGCCTTCCACCCGTAAGAGCGCATAGTCCAGGTCCTCGGCCCCAGGGCTGAGGGTGGGGTCGTCCACGTCATCTGCCTTACTGTAGGGAGAAGAGTCGGCCAGCCAATCCGCGGCGATGAGTCGGAACTCCGTTCCGGGGTGCAGTGTAGTCCCATCGGCGCCCCGCTTATAATCGAAGCGCAATACAACCGAGGACGGGTTCAGCGCACCCTTGATGACCTCTTCGACCACGTGGTAGTTCGTAAGAACCGTCCTGGGGCCGACGAGGAATCCGGTGCCGTAACCTTTGGGAGTTTCGACGCGGCAGACTTGGTTCTCGATCATGCCCAGCTTCGCCCTCCACTGGGCAATGTCCACGAACGGCAGTTCCCGGACCTTCTTCTCCAGAGCCGAGGTGCTTGCCGCCAGACCCAGCGCTTGAGCTGCAGCGAGCAGCTGTTCGTTGCCGGGGTTCGACTGCCGCGCCGCAACTACGAGTTGTTGCGTATACCCTTCCCGCTCGGAGGTCTCCAGCAGCTCGAAGACGACTTGCTTGAAATCATCCCCCAGGGAGATCTCATCGAGCCGCTTCCCGAGCCGAGTGCGAAGCATCTGCCTGAGCCCGGCGACGTTGTAAGCCGCCCGGAGCGCCTCGAAGACCTGGTCGAACTCGGCGGTGCTCAACGGCATGTCTTCATCCTCTCGAATTCGCTCGCAAAACGCTGCAACTCCTCGTTCCCGGGCACGAACGCGGCGGCCTCGCGGACAAGCTGATCGACTCGGCCCTCTCGCTCGGCCCAGTCGATCACGTCACAGACGATGTCCGTGAACGTCCCGTTGCCGGCGATATGGTCCAGCCGGACATCAAGTTTGGTGCGCAGTATCCTCCGGAGGCTCTCCCGGTTGAAGGCGCCGAGAAGGGAATTCTGGAGCGCTCCAAACTGTCCGGCCGAGAGCCCTCCTATCGCGGATGCTGCGGGTGTAAGTTTCCCTGGCGAGCCAGAATCGCCAGAAGACGACACTCGGAAGCGCAGCTGGCTGTGCCCGACGATGTGCGCTTCACGTACCGACCCGTCCTGCATCGTGAAGCCTGCCCGGACTGCTACCACCAGGTCCGACGCGCCCTCACTCTGCGAAGCAGTGAACTGGATGCTCCCGGCCAATGTGGCCTCGAACTCCGGTGCACCCGACCGGTCGCCAGTCTCGAAGATCGAGACATGGAACAAACTCGGCGGACAGGTGCTCAGCAGCTCGACGCGCAGGCGCTGAGCGTGGTCGGGCCACTCGGTTCCCCGGACGTCGAAGCGAAGAGTGTGCAACGTGTGCGGGCGCAGCTGCTGCGTCGCGGCGACCAGCGTGTTATCGAGGAAGGCGGTCAGACGGAGCACCGGGACCTTAGGGACCGTGTCCCCCTCGCCATCCGCCGTAGACCGGCGAGGCCAGCGGTGCTTTTCTTCCGCCAGGTATAGCGTGGGGAGGGGGAGTTGTGCGAGAGCCGGCAGCAGCGCATTCTTGTTGACATGCGGCACGCCCGCGTCGTAGGCACCGCGTAGACTCTCTTGCAGCTGTTTGTCGTCCAACTCGCCGACGATCTCATCAGCCTCCTGCAGCAACACCTGTAGGCGAATTCGGTTGCTCGCCACGTCCGTACCTCCGACTCGGGCTGCAGTATTAACCGCCAGATTGACGGCCAGAGCGCGCAGCAACCCGGATGCGAGGCGCCAGTACCGGAGCACCGCAGAGTCGGTCGAATCCTCCAGAAGCGCGTCCATGTCATCGGCAAAGGCAAGCGCATTGGCGCCGTCGGTCGTATGTTCAAACTCGCGAAGGACTGTATCCCAGCGGACCGCAAGTTCGGCACTACGGACGGCGTGCTCCGCGTCGATGTTGAGCGATCGCATCAGTCTCTCCCAGCGCCCAACCGGGCAGCACTCCGGCCGGCGGCGTCCGCCAGCTTCTCCATGGCCCTCGCCACTTCCTCGAACCGGCGGCCCGATGGCAGGTGAGACCGTGCCAGCGTGAGCACCTCCCTTTCCATCTCGTAATCCTCGTGCGCGGCGAAGAGGCTGGCAAAGGATATCGCCCGGCGGTAATGCTTGGCCGTCTTGCGGGCCTGCTCGATCGCGCTGGCGCAAACCTCCCGGAAGAATGCCGGCGGAAGGTTGTGGAGCCAGCTGAATGCCTCGTTCGTCTTATCGCGGAAGTCGTCCGTGTCGCTTTCGTCCGCGCCAACCCACCGGAGCACAACCGGCGCCACGGCCCTCGCCGCCGGCTCTGCAGGGCGGACACCCCTGACCAGCCGCTCGATCAGCTGCTTATCGAGCAGTTTCACTCCGCTTGGGATGAGCGGCAGCACCTGGTTCACTGACCATAGGCGTGCGCGCGGGACTCGTCGCGAGACGTGGAGCAGGGCGTCGGCAATCCTTTCCAGTTCAAAGGGCCGTTCGCTCTTGTAGGTCCGGACGAGATTGGCGAGTCGCTGCAGCGCCTCGATGGCTTGGGCTTCCGTCAACCAGTCCGCGTTGTCGCCGACTACTCGCAGGGCGGCCTGGTGGACGGCGATGTACGAGTCGTTAAGGTGAAGTACGAAAACGTCCACGACGTCGCGAGGTGGCGCCTGCCTGGAGCGTCCGAAACACTCGCCGAACGCGTCTGTCCCGCGATACCGGACCACTGCTGACGACGAATCCATCAGCGCGGACCACAGGGACGGGAGTACTCGCGGGAGAAGATCGTACTGCTTTCCGAGCACACCCAGCAGCCGCGTCACCTCACCCTTAAACGCGTAATGAGTCTTGGAGTCGAGGTTTGCGAACGTCTCAATAAGCGTGTCGGCGAGCCTCTGCGGATAGGCCTCGACAAGTTCCGACAGAGCGTTTCCTAGCTCGCGTTTCACGTTCTGCCAGCGCAGATCCCTGCTGTGCTCTTCCATCGCGACTAGCCCCGGAGGCTTTGACCCAGCGCCCGGCACCAGGATCGTAGGCGGGGCAGGGCGGGCTTGCGACTGCAGGGACCACGCCGCCATCGTGCCGAGGAGGATGGGGTGGTGCTCGATCAACTGCTCGGGGTGGTGACAGCTTGCGGCGTGAATTGCCTGGGCGGCCGCCAGAAGGGGGTCGATGTCAAGTTGCTCGTCCTGTAGGAAATGAAGGACACGACGCAACGCGATGGCAACGGCCGTCCGAACAATCACTTCATCGGGAGCTGCCGGGTCGCTGTCGTCATCGTCCACCGCCGACACCTTGGCCCGCAATACGCGAGTGTACACCTCGATGAGTTGCTCCTGCACCGGCGGTCCGCGTGACTCCATACAACCCGAGAGGATTCCGTCGATCGCTTCCGGGTCGATCAAGAAGGCTTGGGCCAGCGTCTTGCATTCCACGTCGTCGGCGCTCTCCCCGAACTCATTCTCGACCAACTCCAAGGACCCGGCCACCACGGGGGCAAGGACAACCCCGACTTGCGGACGGAGCCCCATCAGACCCCGCACGACCCCGCACGCGTTGATCCGTCGATCCGGGTCGGGCAACCGCACTGCGTCCTTGATGACGCCGAGTACGGTCTCCGCGTCCCGGTCGTGCTCCTGGGCCAGGAAGCTGTCGCTCAGAGAGTAGTCAGGGGGAATGTCGATCAGGTCGCACTGGGGATCACGCCTCCGCCAGCCGCCGATCGGGCGGATGTGGTTCCGTACTCCAAGCACGCGCTCGATCACGCGCCTGCGAGCCTCGCTGCTCCATTCCGGGCGGATCTTCGTGAAGATGGCGCTTGCGTGTTCAAGCCCGACGCCGGCTTCAATTGCAGCGACGGCCGTGTCGGTCAGCCTCCCCGCCAGGTCCGGGCGCTTGCCGGCTAGGTCAGCGAGAGCCGGCAGTGCGGCCTCGTGGAAGGCCACTGTCGGGGCCGCGCCGCAAAGGGCTCCCACGACGGCCTCCCCAAAGAGGTCGGGCGCCACCTTCGCCGCCTCTGCCAGGTTCCCGGCCGCCGCCCTGGCCTTCCCCGCGTCGCTTTCAAAGACCTGCTCCGTCCAGGCGAGAATCTGATGCTCCGTCAGGTTGTCGTCTTTGCGTCCGTGCTCCGCCTGGGCCCGGCACCGCCTCCGCACTTCCTCCACCGCCGCCTGCATCCCCTTCTCGCGCTGGGCCGTCTCGGCCCTGGCGGTCTCGACCTGGACCAGCACATCTTGTCCCCACTGCGGGTCTCCATCAGGCTCATGGTGCGGGCAGCTCCGGCAGTTCTGGTCGAGAAAATCTCGGCTCACCCATGGCAGATTCATCGATTCGAGCCCATGTGTTGCATGCTGGCAACTGAGACGGTGGGAGCCGATCGGCAGGCCAGACATTCCGGCCAGCATGCCCGCGGAGGTCATCTGGACTTCCAAGTGCTTGCACCAGCGGTCAAGCTGGCGCAGCACCTCACAGTTGGCCTGGCCAAGAGCGAGCATTTCGTCCATTCGTTTCTGGCCCATGAGATCCTTCACTACGTATTCCACCCCATTCTTTTGCAGCCTTGGACCGAGGAGCGCGGCCGACAACCGGTGAATGTCCTTCGCCAGGCTGTCGGACGCAATATTGTAGCAGAACACAGATCATGACCGGCAGGCCGGAGAAACCCCGTTGCTAGTAACGGGCCGAGTAGTAAAACAATCGCTCTGTTGTAAAACAATCGCTCAGTTGTGGCCGGCCTGTGGGCCGGCCACAACTGAGCGATTGGTAACATCGGTCATAGCCGCCCCAGTGCTGGCGACAGACGAAGAAGTAACCTATCAGGCTGAAAGGGTGTCAATTCGCTCGACTTCGGGCGGGGGGGCACAATAGCGATACCAGTCAGCTGCGTACTCCCGTCGCAATTGCGAAATCCGGGCGGGACTGAGCTGGAACCGCTTGGCCAGATCCAGGGTCCGCTCCTCCGCGGCCATGGCGCGGATTAGGTGCCGGTCGCGGGGGGAGCGAGTCTTCAGCCAGGCAGGGAAGTCGCAGCGAAAGGCCACTTGATCCGGCACCGGCGTCTGCATGTTGTCTTGCAGCCGTTCCTCGAATGTGTCGATCTGGCGTTGGGCGCCTACCGTGCCGTGCAACTCCTCGAAGCTTCGGCGGGTGGACGACGGCAAGGGCTGGACCCGGAAGCCGTGCCGCATCTGCCCCAATTCACTGAGCACTTCCTTGGATCGAAGCTGGCCGCACAGGCGGCGGCCGCTCTTGACGGCGCGGGCCGCATAGGTGGCAAGGACGCTGGGGAAATGACGGGCGTCCTTGCCGCGCTCGGCCAGGCGAAGAAACCAGCGCCAGCCAACCGCCACGGTCTCGGCGATATACTCGGCCCGCTGATGGAAGCAGCGCACCCCGCGGAAGACTAGCGCCGCATGCGTGAGGATGCGCGGCCGAATCGCCAGGAAGACAGCTTGCAGTTGCGGCAACGTCATCCGAGAGATGGAAGTAGTTGATTCGATCATGGAGGTACTCCGCGCAAGGGATCATCCCTCTGAGGGGACGATCCGGTTGAGGATCGCCCCCGCACCGCGCGGAGGCCGGGGCTTCGGGAAGGCAACAAATGATGATGAACGCACTCATGGTCGGCCTGGATGTGCCGCCGAAAGAGTGACGTTCATCGGGGCGAGCGCAAGAAAAAGCCCTGCCGTTTGGCAGGGCTTGCGTAAATGACGGTCACGGCGACCAAGTCCTTGGATCGACTTAGGGGCGAAGAGCAGGCTCTGCTTCCGCGTGTTTCACCGTTGCGGAATTGTTCTTCTGGGTGCCTTGCGTGGCCTTGTCCTTGAATCGCGGATGCGTCCGCCAACGACTTGCCGCGGCCAGCGCATCCTTCAGTTCGAGGTACGGGTCAGTAATGCCGGCGGCGGCCATCGCCGCCCCGTAGGTGGTCGCGATATGCGCCTGCCGCTTGGCAATGCCGAGCCGTCTTCCGATGGCTTCGAGTGTCAGCCCCTGCTCCTTGAGGGCCAGTGCTTCAAGCCCGTACCGCGGCCCGGCTGACCGCTCGAACAGGTCAACAGTGATCGGCACGGTCATGTACTTCGTGTTGTTCAGCGAGCACGCCGAGCCTTCCAGGAGCGAGTGCATTTGGTCTGGCAACAGCGCGACCATGCGCAGCTCAAAGACCGCGCGAAGGACAACCTGGTTGGTGCCGAATTGCTGGTGCGGCACCGCGCGGATGACGGGCGCCAATCGACGGAGGTCCGGAATCACATCCCGATCCATGTTCAGGATCTGGGTTGCCATCTCCTTGATCTTGTTGGCAATCTGCTGCCGGCTCGGCAGCTGCTGGGGCAGCGCCTGCTCGGCCTTCAGGCGATCAATCTCTGCCCGGACACGGGCCACATCTTCCTCACGCTTGGCCAGACGTTCGAGAAGAACAGCGGGCGGCTCCTTGGCCTGCTCGATGGCGTCCAGAAGACGGTTGCGGCTGGTCATCAACTGCTGTTCTTCGGATTGAAGCTTGGCCAACCGTGCCTTGCGGCCGCCGTCGTCCTGCATCCGGTCGCGAACACAATCGACCACGGCCTCAAGCGTACCGTCGAGAGACAGAAGCCTATCGGTGATTGCCTTGCCAATCTGCCGATGGACCAGAGAGCGCAGGGGGTTGGCCTTGTTCCAGCACAGGCCGCGTGCCGCGTTGCTGCATCGGTAGCCACCTTCGCGCCGGCCATCGACGTGCATCTTGGCGCCACAGTTGGCGACGCCGCAGATGAAGATGCCCGAGAGCGGCTCGCGAGAATCACGCGGCACCCCTGCCAGAGGATGCACAATGCCAGGCGGTGCCGGATTTCGCGTCGTCCGGTCCTCGATCTTCTTGTTGGCCGCGTACCAGAGCCAGTCGGGCACGATGCGCATCTCCGGCACCTGCCGGTTCAGGATCTCCTTCGGGTTGTTCCGCACCAGGCGGTGCTCCCCGGTGCCATAGTGCTTGCGGACGATCTTGTCCCGATACACTTCGACGCCGCGGTAGACCTGGTTTTTGATCAACGCGATGACGTTCTTGTCGGTCCAAGAATCGCATGCGGCGTTGGCAGCTTTGGGGAGGCCCTGCTCGGTCAACCACTGGGCGACGTGCCACGGCGGGTCGTTTTTGGCGATCCGCTCGTAGACGCCGTAAACGACGGGAGCCCACTTGGGATCGACTTCGTCGTGGAAGGGGCCTTTCTTCTTGCGTTCCTCGGCATCTGGGTTGGTTGCCTTGCGGAGGTAACCGGGACGCAGTTGGCCCACGGCCGCGCCCATGCGCCAGAGCGCATCCAGCTTTCGCTTGATGCGCTTGGCCGTATAGCGATTGGTGCGAGCATGATGCCGCATCGCCTCGTGCAGTGGGTCCTCCCAATCTTCCTCGGCGGTGTCCACGTCGTCGTTGATGGCGATGACACGGATGCCTTGATCCACCGCCTTCTCGATCATTTCGCCGCAGGCCGTCTCATGCCGGAAGAATCGGCCGCTGTCCTCTACCAGGAGCAGGTCCCAGCGGCGGGTACGAATTCCCTCCTTGACCTGGTCGATGCCGGGCCGGGAAACCAGTTCACCCGAGATCTCAGGATCGCTGATCCGCTCGATGTGAGCGTCCTTCACGCCGGTCGAGGCAAGGAATTGATCGCAGAAGGAGAACTGATCCGTAATCGAACTCGGGTGTTGTTCCTCGGTGCTGTACCGCGCGTATTCCAGGATCCGGAGTTTTCGGCCTGGGGGCGCTTCGATAGGATAACGCAACCGCATCATGGTACACCTCCGCAACGGAGGTGCGGCCGCGAGTCGTTTGTCCCACTGGGACAAATCAGATGGCTATGGGTGAGAAGGCGTGACCAAGGATGACCAAGGATGAATAACCGTTAGTTATTGGCCAATCGAGATTTGCGGCCACAAACCTTGGTCCGCATGTGATTTGCGATGAAGCGAAAACCGAATCCCTCCCTCTCCGCTTTCACTCCTCGTGTCGCTGCAACCTGCAACGGCACTTGAACTTGCGATCTGATGAAAAACTCCTGGTGCAAGATTGGTGCACAAAACGTGCACCAGGAGCACGTCCAATGGGTCGCAAGCGTCCCTCCCAGGCTTGTTTCCGGGTCGGCAAAGTCTCCGGCTATTTGCATCACGGCGCGTGGTGGTTGTACGACGGCAAGCCCGTCCGCCGCAAGGTAGCAATCAACCGCGACGACGCCGAGCGGCTCGCCGCTCAGATCAATGGCCAGGCAGCCGCCGGCACGCCGACGCTGCTGTCGTTTGAGCCGATCAGCGTGGCCGAGCTTCGGAAACAGTTCCTCGAATACCATGAACTCGCGGTCAAGTCTTCGATGGGCACAGTCCATCGCTACCGAGCAGCCACGAAGCACCTCGAAGACTTCGTCGACCAGCAGTCCAGGGCGCCCCAGGCCCACCAGGTGCGACCAGGACGTTTCGCCACTTACTTGCGGAAGATCGAGTTCGCCCCGAACGGACACAAGAATGCCACCAAACGGAAACTGCGCGACAAGGGCGTCCAGTTCATCCTGGAGACTTGCCGGTCGATGTACATGTTCGCCCTCAAGAACAGGCACCTGGCGCCATACACCGGCAACCCCTTCTCCGAGCTGCCACTCGACCGGCTGAAGATCGAAGATGCCAAGCCGATCTTTGTCTTCACCGCCGACTTCGAGCTTGCTTTCTTCAAGTCGGCAACCGACTGGGCGTTCCCCATACACTTCGTTCTTTCCAAGACCGGACTGCGGGTCGGCGAGCTCATCCACCTGCTCATTGAAGAGGTGGACATTGAGGGTTCCTGGCTGTACGTCCGGAACAAGACCGAACTGGGCTGGCGTGTGAAGACCGGCAATGAACGCCCGGTGCCTCTGCTGCCCGAAGTTGTCGCCGTATTGAGAGCGGTGATCGGCGGCAGGACATCTGGCCCGGTGTTCCTTCGCGAACGACTGGTCGGCAGGGCGCTGACACTCGTGGGCAGCCGAAGAGACCTGGAGCGGACCTGTCACCAGCGGCAGAAGGAAGCCCAGGTCGATGGTCAAAGCCTGGGAAGGACCCAGCTACAACGAATCGCTCAGAGCGTCTGGTGGGATGCGGGCATGGTCAGGGCCGACTCGGTGCGGAAATCATTCGTGCGCACGACGGCGGCCATTGGCCACCCGGAGGCAACCTGCCCCAAGTCGTGGCGGCACTCGTTCGCCACGCTCCTCCAGGACGCCAACGTCGATCCGCTGATCCGCCAGCAGACGCTGGGCCATAAGCCGTCGAACGGCAACGGCCTTGGCATGACCGCCAACTACACGCACACCCGTGGCGAGACCCTGCGTGAGCAGATCGAGCAGGCGCTGCGGCGCTGGCCGGAATCGCTACGCTACGCGCTGGAACGCATCAAGTCGGGCGGATTTGTCCGGTAACCGGTGCAATCATGAGCCGTGCGAGCGCGTCGGGCGGCTCGCACGGCCTCTGGCGTGTCAGAGATGCGCTGGACCTGGCAATTTGCATCTGCCCAGGCATCATAGGAACGCTTGTGCATCACAAGAATTGCCGGTCGGCAATTCACGTTTTCGAGCAGAAATCGGCGAAAACGACTTGTCCGGCACCTCAAGTAACAGATTGTACCCCGCCGTACATGGTGAGTAGTTTTCTATTTCGCCAGGCGAAGTCTGGGTGAGGAGGATGAAATGTAAGAAGCACTTCTGAAACCTCGCATCGGGACCCCGTGAGTAACCAACCTCACCTGGTAAGGTCTGGCCAACCGCCAGAAGCGAGTCTTGCGTGGCGACGGAGTAATCCGTCCTGCGAAGCGTAGACAGCCAGTGCCAAAGCCTGCCATGGAGCCTCGAAAGTACTGTATGTGCGGGTAGTCTTCGCTGTTAAAAAGGCGGGGACCATGCTGACTCAGCGTATGGCCTGCTGGTGTCGGTCCTGCCGGGGTCGGAGAACCAGGCAAAGGCACACGGGTCCTCCAGGAACCTGGGAGGCCCTGTCGTCTCCACGCGCCATTCCGGCTGGAGCTACCGGACGAACAACTCCTGGCCCCCGTAGCCGCGCTCGGCAGCGGTGGGAGCGAAACCTGAGCGCACGACGTGGTACGGCCCAGCGAAGGCAACGAAGCGCGGCCGGAAGGACGGCAGGGCGTCGGAGCACTTCATAGTAGCGATGAAACCGGGGAACTCGACCTGAGAGAACCCGGTGGAGCGAAGGGAGTGCCGTGTCGGAGAACCGTTGGAGGGAAACAT
>JAEUIF010000274.1 GCA_016795185.1 Planctomycetia bacterium
CCCCCCCCCCCCCCCCCCCCCCCCCCCCCCCCCCCCCCCTTCAAAGTTTCCGCCGTCACTGTAGAAGCCGGAACCGTGGCAGGGGCACTTGAACTTCGCGGCCGATTCCAACCAATTCGGCGTGCAGCCCAGGTGCGTGCAAGTAGTGCTCAACGCGAAGATCTTCCCGCCGTGGCGGATCACCCAGAAGTTGGAATCCTTGAAGCGGTCCACCACCTTGCCTTCCTCGAACTGGTCCTTGAAGCCGATCTTGACCCGGTTGGGCGGTTCGGACAGCACGTTCGGGAAGAGGAAACGGACGACGCCGAGCAGCCAGCCGGTGAGGGCGACCGTCATGGTCAGCCAGGCAATGGCAAAGGCGGAGCCGAACACCGCCAGGCCCGCCGTGAGGAAACCGCGCCGATCCGAATCACCGGCCTTGGCGGGCGGCGGCGCGGGTTTGGGCGGCGGCGCGGGTTTGGCGGGCGCAGCGGCCGTGGCTTCCGCGGGCTTCGGCGTTTCCGCAGGTTTGACCGCTTCCGGCGCGCTCGCCGGTTCCGGCGGTTTGCTGGCTTCAGGCTCTGACATGTCGCGGGTCTCGCTGACGAACCGTGGATGCGGGCATGCGCATAACGGGCACCGGGAACGTTTTAGCCGTGGGGGGCGGGTTGTCAACCTTTTTGTCCCTGCCCCGCAGCGTGCCGCGCGCGCCGGATTACCCAGCGCTAAGACGCAAAGTACATACCAAGCGGAGCGATGCAGGAACGCCTGCGGTTTCGGGGCAAATCAGCAGCGACGCGGTGCGGAATTTCTCGAAGCTGGCAATTGTCGCGTCGCGCATTCCCTCAATTGAGAACCGACCGCCATGCCGCTGCCGGCCGCCTGTCCGTGTGCGCGCAGTTATTACACAAATACAAACCGCTGGCCTTCGCCGCCAACGTTCGACCGCGCCGCGCCGCTTGCTAGAATAAACACGATTCGCCGGAACGCACGCTCTCCCCGCGCTGTCAGATCGATCTCACAGGGTCGCTGCCATGTCCGCCGCGTCCGTGGGTGGGTTGCTCGGAGATTTGCGCCGCTTGCAGCTGCTGTCGGCAGCACAGTGCGAACACCTCGCGGGCCGTGGATTCGCGGACCACACCCAGCTGATCCAGGAATTGCTCCGTCGCTCCTGGCTGACGCCTTTTCAGGCCAAGCAAGTGGTAGACGGCCAGGCGGAGCGGCTCGCACTCGGCCCCTACGTGGTGCTGGATCGCCTCGGCGAAGGCGGCATGGGGCAGGTCTTCAAGGCCCGCCATCAGCGGCTCGATCGGCTGGTCGCCCTCAAGGTCATTCGCAAGGACTTCGTCGGCGACCGCGAGGCCGTTGGCCGCTTCTACCGAGAGATTCAGGCGACCAGCCGGCTGAGCCACCCGCACATCATCCGTGCCGAGGACGCTGGGCCACTGGGCGAGGCCCACTTCCTGGCAATGGAATACGTGCAGGGCATCGACCTGGACCGCCTGGTCGCGCGCTCCGGCCCGCTGCCGATCGACCAGGCGTGCGGCTACATCTATCAAGCAACGCTCGGCCTGCAAGCCATTCACGAGCTGGGCCTGGTCCATCGCGACCTCAAGCCGTCGAACCTCATGCTGGCGCAGCGCGAGCGGCAGCGACCCGAGGGTATCAAAATCCTCGACCTGGGCCTGGCACTGTTGCAGGAGAGCATTCACGGCAAGGGCACGACACGGCTGCCGGACGGCCAGTCGCTGACGACGCTGACCCTCGACGGCCCCGCCACCATCGGCTCGGTGGACTACATGGCTCCCGAGCAGGCGCTCGACTTTCATCGCGTGGACATTCGCGCGGACATC
This sequence comes from Planctomycetia bacterium, assembly GCA_016795185.1. Classification (GTDB taxonomy): domain Bacteria; phylum Planctomycetota; class Planctomycetia; order Gemmatales; family Gemmataceae; genus JAGVLI01. The sequence continues at coordinate 1,833 of JAEUIF010000274.1, forward strand.
TACAGCCTGGGCTGCACGCTGTTCTTTCTGCTGACGGGCAAGCCGCCGTTCGGCAACTGCCCGCTGGCGGTGAAGCTGATGCGTCACCAGCAGGCGGAACCGCCAGAACTGGAACGCTTCCGCGCCGATGCGCCGCGCGGTTTGTCGGCGGTCCTACGCCGCATGTTGGCGAAACGGCCCGCCGACCGCTACCAGACACCGGCGGATGCAGCGGCGGCACTAGCGCCCTTCGTGCCGCGCGGGCTGGTGGCAGTCGCCCAGGCGCCCGGGGGCTCTGGTCGTTCCTGGCGTGCGTTGCCGGGTGGCTCGCCGCTGCGCTGGGTAGCCCTGGCCTTGCTTCTGGTGTCCATGATTGGGCTACTTGCCTGGAGTTGGTCAGGATCGAGCTCGTCCAGTGCGGGCGTCGGGAGGATCGTTCCGAACAGCCGGCCGATGCGCAATGCGCGGTTGCGCGACTTGCCCGACAACAGCTGGCTGCGGCTCGGTTCCTACGAGTCCAATACGTATGATCGGGAAGTTTCGTGGTGCTACGATCCCAAACGGCAACGACTGGTCCGGATCGGAGGGCGTGCCACCAAGTTCTCGAATGAAATCGCCGTCTACGACCTCGGCGCTGAAGCCTGGCAAATCGTCCAGCCCTACACCGTGAATCCAAACGCGGCCAGCCCCGGACTGGGCAACCGGCCAGGCTACAGTTCCTTTCGCGGCACTTGCTACGACCGCGAGCACGATTGCTTCTGGGACTATTGCCAGAATCAGGTCGGCGGTGGGGTCGGCGGCCTGTGGCGCGGCGACGGCCTGCTGCAACACTGGCAGCACATCAAGGAAGTGCCGGGCGGCGCTGCCTGCCGAGTCGCGTACGACGAACACGCCCGCAAGCTCGTTTGCCTCAGCTATGACGGCGGCAGCTGGGGACATACCTACATCTACGATCCGCACACCCGCCAGGTTGTCAACGGGGCCGCCGATCCAACGGGCGCGCAGACGGGACGCGCGGCGATGGGGCCGTTTTACGGCTTCCTTTACGTGCCCGAACTGAAAGGCTGCCTGCTGGTCGGCCGAGCGCCCGATCGCTTCAAGAAGCCGGGCGGACCGGAAACGGTTACCTGGGCTTTCGATCCGTTCACCGGCACCTGGCGCGACCTGGCGCCGCGCGGTCCAGTGCCATCAGGCCGGCAAGAAATGGGGCTGTCGCACGACCGGAAACACGGTGTCGTGTTGCTGTTCGGCGGCAAGCCGGGCACCGAAAGCTCAGCGCCACACGACGACCTCTGGATCTACGAACCGACTCGCAACACCTGGACCGAATTGAAAGGACCAGGCAGCCCGCGCAGTCATTACCGCACGCGACCACCGGGCGGCGGCGATTGCCAAGCGTTCGCCTACGATGAGGAGCACAACGTCCACGTCCTGATCCTTCAAGGCTGGGGCGACAAGGACAGCGCCATCTGGGTGTATCGCTACCAGCGGTGAAACACTACCCCAGCAGCGCTCGAATCGCCGCTTCCTCGACGGGCCGGATCAGCCCTTTCTCGGTGATGATGCCGGCGATGAGCCGGGCCGGCGTCACGTCGAAGGCGGGATTGTAGACGGCGATTCCCTCCGGTGCGGTCTGCCGACCGAAGCCGTGCGTCACCTCGCGCGGGTCGCGCTGTTCGATGGGAATGCCGTCGCCGTTCGCCAAGCTGAGGTCGAACGTGCTGGAAGGCGCGGCGACGTAGAACGGAATGCCATGCGCCTGGGCCAGCAGCGCCACACCGTAGGTCCCGATCTTGTTCGCCGTGTCGCCGTTAGCCGCGATGCGGTCCGCGCCGACGACGACCAGTTGCACCTTGCCTTCCTTCATCACCTGCGCTGCCATGTTGTCGCAGATCAGCGTGCAGGGGATGCCGCGCTGCTGAAGCTCCCAGGCCGTCAGCCGCGCGCCTTGCAGCAGCGGCCGGGTTTCGTCAGCGAACACGGAGAATTCTCGCCCCTGCTCGCGCGCGACGAACATCACGGCCAGTGCCGTGCCGTAATCCGAGGTCGCCAGCGCGCCGGCGTTGCAGTGCGTCAACACGCCCTGCCCAGGACCGATCAGCGCCGCGCCGATCTCGCCGATGCGCCGACACATGGCCAGGTCTTCGTCGTGGATGGCCCGTGCTTCTTGCAGCAGTCGGCGATGCAGTTGCTCCGGTGACTGTGTCTCGGTGCGGCCCGTGACGCAACTTTCCATGCGGTCCAGTGCCCAGAAGAGATTGACTGCGGTCGGCCGGCTGGTGCGTAGGTAGCCGCTGACTTCCCGCAGCCGCTGCTGAAAAGCACCCCGGCCGCGCTCGGGCAGCCGTTGCAGGCCGATCACCACGCCGAACGCCGCCGCGATGCCGATGGCCGGCGCGCCGCGGACGCGCAGCGAACGAATGGCTTCCCAGACTTCCTCGACCGTGCGGCAGTCGCGGTATTCGAGTTGATTCGGCAGCAGCGTCTGATCGATCAGACGCAGGTAGCCGTCCGTCTCGCCGTGCCATTCGAGGGTGCGGGGGGTGGACATGGGAGCGCTCGCCTTCGGCGCGCGGCTAAACGGGGCGCAGGAGTTTCAAGACTTCGTCGTGAACGCGGCCGTTGGTGACGATGCAGTCCGGTCGGTCGATGCGCTGCTGGCCATCCCAGTTCGCGAACTGGCCGCCGGCTTCCTCGATCAGCGGCTTGATCGCTGCCACATCCCAGACGTGGACGCCGAAGTCGATCATCAGTTCGCCGGAGCCCTGCGCCGTCAGCATGAAGCCGTAGAAATCGCCGAAACCGCGCGAGACTTGAGCCCCGTTCAACAGCTGAACGATTTCATCCAGCCGCCCCGCCTTAGCGTACCACGATAGCCCGGTGTAGAACACCGTGGACTGCTGAAGCGTGGTCACGTCCGATACACGGATGCGCCGCTCGCCGCGATAGGCCCCGTCGCCGCGCAGCGCTCGCCAGGTCTGCCGCAAGGCCGGCGCAACCACCACGCCCGCGATCATCTCGCCCTGATATTCCAGCCCGACCAGGGTGCCCCAGATCGGGATGCTCCGCACGAAGTTACGGGTACCGTCGATGGGATCGACGATCCAGCGATAACCAGACGAACCAGGCTTGTCCCCGTGCTCCTCGCCCAGAAAGCCGTCGTGGGGAAAGCGCGCGAGCAGCGTGCTACGCAGCAGCGACTCGGCTTCGCGGTCGGCCACGGTGACGGGGCTTTCGTCGGCCTTCCATTCGATCTGCACATCGGCATCGAAATAGCGCAGTGCCAGCTGGCCTGCCTGTTCGGCGGTTTCGACGGCCCGTTCGTAACGGGACTTCCAGTCGGGATTCATGCACCGCTCCTGTCAGATCACCTCACGGTAGGGTCCGCTGTGCGGACCGTCGTGCGTGCCGATTCGTTGTTCATGGTCCGCACAGCGAACCCTACGAGGGCTTTCTCCGCCACTCGGCAAGCCGCTGGCGGATCACGGCTTCATGGCCGCGATCCACGGGTTCATAATACGTCCGCGCTTCGGGGAGGTAATCCTGCTGCACGTGGCCGCCCGGAAAATCGTGGCTGTACTGATAGCCCTCGCCGTGCCCGAAGTCCTTCGCGCCCTGGTAGTGCGCATCGCGCAGGTGCTTGGGCACCGCCAGCGTGCGGCCGGACTTCACGTCGTCGCGCGCCTTGCCGATGGCCAGCGTGGCGGCATTGGATTTCGACGCGGTGGCCAGGTACGTGACACATTGCGCGAGGTTCAGCTGACATTCCGGCAGACCGACGAACTCGACCGCTTGCAAGGTTGCCGCCGCTAGCATCAGGGCCTGTGGATCGGCGTTGCCGACGTCCTCGGAAGCGAGAATCACCAGGCGGCGGGCGATGAAGTGCGGCTCCTCGCCGGCTTCCAGCATGCGAGCCAGCCAGTAGATCGCCGCGTCCGGATCGCTGCCGCGCATGCTCTTGATGAACGCGCTGGCCAGGTCGTAATGGCCGTCGCCAGTCGGATCGTAGTCGAGGGCCTTGCGCTGGATCGAATCCTGGGCGACTTGCAACGTGAACTCGATGGGCGTTCCCCTCACCCCCGACCCCTCTCCCGCAGGGGGCGAGGGGGGCGAGGGGGGCAGCGCGGAGAGCACGCCAACTTCCAGACCATTGAGGGCGCGGCGGGCGTCGCCGTCGCTCATCTCCGCCAGGAAAGCCAGCGCGTCATCGTGCGCGTGGATCGGCAAGTTGCCCAGGCCACGTTCCGTGTCGCTCAGCGCGCGACGCAGCAGGAGCAGGATATGCTCGCGACTCAGCGGTTCCAGGGTAAAGATCGTGCTGCGACTGAGTAGCGGGGAATTGACGGCGAAGAATGGATTCTGGGTCGTCGCGCCGATCAGGATGATGCGCCCTTCCTCCACGTCGGGCAGCAACACATCCTGCTGCGAACGGTTGAAGCGGTGCAACTCGTCGATGAACAGGATGGTGCGCTGGCCATCAGCTTCCAGCGCGTGCCGAGCCTCTTCGAGCAATTCGCGCACTTCCTTGATGCCGGCGGAAACCGCGTTCAGCTGGCGAAACCGGCAGCAGGTATGCTGCGCGATGACGTGGGCCAGCGCCGTCTTGCCGGTGCCCGGCGGGCCGTAGAAAATCAGCGAGCCGAGGCGGTCGGCCAGCAGCATGCGGCGTAGCAGCTTGCCTTCGCCGAAGAAATGGTCCTGGCCGACGTACTCACCCACGGTGCGCGGCCGCATGCGCGCGGCCAGCGGCTGCGCCTTGCGTCGGTTCTTCTCGTGGATGTTGCGAAATAAGTCGATGGGGTAGCTCCTCGGGGTTGAGTGTCAGGGCGAAGCCGCAAGCGGCACGCTTATTTCGCTAACGGCCGTTGCAGCAGCGCCTGCACTACCTCGGCCGTCCGGTCGATGGCGGCGGCCAGGAACTTCTTGCCCTTCTCGGCGCTGGCCAGTTCCGGATAACCAACCGCGCCATGATCGGTACGCTGCTTCATGTCCTCTGACACGTACAGGCCGCGCAGCACCGGCTCATCGGGCAGTGGGTCGTTCTTGATCTGCTCGCGGCGCACCAGTTCGGGACGCAGGGCCAGGACCATCGAGGTCTCGAACTCGCAGGCATGGCCCATGCTCTTACGCGGTCCTTCGGCCAGAGCGGCCAGTTCCTGCGCGGCCAGGTCCCAGTAGGAGGCAGCGCTCAGCTGCCGGTCCTGCCAATTCGGCTGCAAGCGGCGCAGGGCCATCTGCATGGTATCGATATTGCCCCCGTGGCCATTGAGGATCAGCAAGCGCTGGTAGCCGTCTTCGAGTAGCGGCGTCAGCAAATCACAGAGCATATCGACATGGACGTCGACGCTGGCGGACAGCGTGGCCCCGAAACGCAGATGATGATGGCTGGCCCCGAACCACTGGGTCGGCAGCAGCAGCACTTCCTGGGGCAAGCGCTGCTCGACGCCCTCGGCCACGCCGGTGACGAGGATCGTGTCCGTGTAGGTCGGCAGGTGCCAGCTATGTTGCTCGCAGGCCGCGATCGGCGCGACGACCACGACCCGGTCGCGCGGTACCTGGCGCAGCAATGGCCAGGTCATCTCGTGAAAACGCATTGGCTTTCCATCCCCCAGTGGCTTTGCCCTTGAAGTCTCGCCGGCTCGACGGCATAGTGCGCCCCCAGCGTAAAGGGAAAGCGCCGCCATAAAAAGGGAAAACGGCATGAATCGGGCAAGGTGGTCGGCCGTGCTGTTCACCCTCGCCGTGCTCTCGTGCGCGCTATCGTCCACCGGCTGCAACAAGGCGGACAACGAACGCCTGGGCAAGCTGGGCGGCGTGCTGCGGCAGAAGGCCGAGAAGGTTATCGCCGGCAACAGCAAGGTGATTCGCGGCTGGCAAACCGTCCCGTTGCATTTGGGCGAAGTGGCCGTCGATGCCCGCGTGTCGGCGCGGCTCAGTTGGGACCGAGCCCTGGCCGATGCGGAGATTCAAGTCCAACTGCTGGATGGCGCGGTCGAACTGACCGGCCAAGTGCGCAACGGCGAGCAGCAGCGCCGCGCCGTCGAACTCGCACAATCCACCCTCGGGGTCGAGAAGGTGAACGACCGCTTGGCCATCCGCCCCTGACAATATCCTGCTCCGCCTCTGCACTTCCCTGTCTCCGTGCATAAGCTCAGCACTGTGCCCAATTCGGTCAAATGCCCGTACTTTCGGGGACGGCGATGGCCCTATGGCCCGACCTGCGCGAACGCCGCCGCGAACCGGAGATCATGGACGAACCCGGTCTGGATGAGCGCGCACACGTCGGCGCGCTGACGGCTCTCTCGCGCATCAACTTCTGGAGCGGCAGCGCCGGCATCCTCTGGCGGGAACTGCTGCCGTTGCTGCGTGCATCGACGCAACCCTTCCGTCTACTGGACGTGGCCACGGGCGGCGGCGACGTGCCCTTGCGACTCTGGCACAGGGCGCGACGCGCCGGTGTGACGCTGGAGATTGAAGGCTGCGACAAGAGCGCGACCGCCATCGACCACGCCGCGCGCCGCGCCGCGGCCGAAGGAGCAGACCTGCGCTATTTCGTCCTCGATGTTTTGAACGCACCGATTCCCGAACGTTACGACGCCGTCGTCTGTTCACTGTTCCTGCATCACCTGGACGATGGGCCAGCGGTCGAGTTGTTGCGGCGCATGGCGGATGCGGCCCGCCGACTGGTTCTCGTCAACGACCTGGAGCGCAGTTCAGCTGGTTACGCGCTGGCCTGGTTGGGCGTGCGCGCCCTGTCGCGCTCGCGGGTGGCGCACCGCGACGGGCCGCTATCGGTACAGGGCGCTTACACTCCGGACGAAGCCCGCGCACTCGCACGCCAAGCAGGACTTACCGGAGCCACCGCGGCGCGACGTTGGCCATTTCGATTTCTGCTGACCTGGAAGCGTCCCACATGACCGACGCCTTCGATGCCGTGGTGATCGGCGGCGGGCCGGGCGGATCGACCGCGGCATTGTTGTTGGCGCGCGCCGGCTGGTCGGTGGCGCTGGTCGAACGCAAA
>JAEUIF010000327.1 GCA_016795185.1 Planctomycetia bacterium
GCGGGCTGACGCCCGCCGCTCGCCCAGAGCTGTTTAGCCTTGCTTCTCCGGGATGGGCTGGGCGCTGTTGGCCTCGGCGTTGAACTTCGCCTTGGCTTCAGCGGCATCGACCTTGGTCAGATATTGCGTGGAAGCCGAGACGTCGTACCACGCACCGTCCTGGAAGTCGATCACGGCCTTGTTATTGTAATTGACCGTCACGACCCGGCCGACGACGCCGACGAAGCGTTTGAGTTCGGGACGATCCGGGTTGACCACCACGTACTGGTCGGTCCACTCGCGCTTGAGTCGCTCGTTGAGGGCAATGGCTTGTTGGTCCATGTCTGGAATCGCTCCCCTTCGGGTCGCGGTATTGCGGGTAGGGTCCGCTGTGCGGACCGTTTGACGCCTGGTCCGCACAGCGGACCCTACTTGGTAAAGTATACAGAGCGCTCGGCCGGCCGTCATTCCTCGTGAAACGCCTCATCGCCTCCGGATTGCTTGGCTGGCTCAAAATCGAGGCGCTTGACGAACTTGCAGGCTTCATCCGCGCCGTAGTCTCGGTCCATGCCGGCGTCCTTGAACTCGACCGCCAGCGGTCCTTCATAGTGGATGGCGTTCAGCGTGCGAACGACTGCTTCCCAGTCGATGCCGCCATGCCCTGGGGCGCGGAAGTCCCAGCCCCGGTGCGGGTGGCCGGGCGGCAGGTACGAGCCCAGTACGCCCGTGCGGCCGTTGAGCGTCAGCGCTGCATCCTTGATATGGACGTGCCAGATGCGATCCGGGAACCGCCGCAGAAACTCGACCGGGTCGATGCCCTGCCAGTGGAGGTGGCTGGGGTCGAACAGGAAGCCGAACTCCTCGCGGCCGTCGAGAGCGTCCAGGGCCATCTCGGCGCTGTAGAGGTCGAAGGCAATCTGACCGGGATGGACCTCGAAGGCGAACTTCACGCCGCAATCCCGGCAGACATCCAGGATCGGATTCCATTTCCGGGAAAAATCCTTCAGTCCAGCGGCAATGACATTCAAGGTCGGGGCGGGGTAGCCGGCAACATAGGACCAGACGGATGAACCCGTGAAGCCGCCGACCAGGCCGACGCCCAGCTTCTCGGCGGCGCGCACCGTCGCCATCATTTCTTCCGCGGCGCGCTGCTGAACACCCACCGCCTGGCCATCGCCCCAGACGTAATCCGGGACCAGCGCCTGGTGTCGGCCGTCGATCGGATCGCAGACGGCCTGGCCGACGCGATGGTTGCTGAGGAGGGGCAAGCTCAGGTTGAAGCGCGACAGCGTTTCGAGCTTCTCCTGGCAGTAGTCATCTTCGCTGAGCGCGCGCTGCACCTCGAAATGATCGCCCCAGCAGCAGAGTTCCAGGCCCTGGTAGCCCCAGTCAGCGGCCTTGGCGGCGAGTTCCGCAAGGGGCAAGTCGGCCCAGCCGCCGGAGAAAAGAATGATGGATCGACTCATCGGCGTTCCTTGCGCGAGCCGGAAAACAACCATCCACAAGCACACAGTACCCCGTACCGACTGCCACGCATTCGATACGGGGTACTGGATCGATGAAAAACTACATGACTAGCTCGCCGCGCCGTTGTCCTTGTCGGCGGGCTTCTCGGCACCGTCGCCGTTGCCTTCGGGGGCAGCCTCGGTGCGGCTGACGGCAGCCGCTTCTTCCTTGCGCTCGTGGTTCTCGCTCTCCACCGGCGGCGAGGCTGGCGGCGTCGAAAGCGGCGCGGTGGAGGTCGCCGGCGGCGTGCTGGTCCGCAGCGCTGGTGGTTCCAGCATGGTCGTGATCTGCGTGCCGCTCGTCGCGGACGCCGCCGGTTGCGGCGCGCCCGGCGCGGGGTACGGCTCCTCGTCGTCTTCCTCCAGGTAGATCTCATCCATGTCGGTGTCGTCCACCTTGCGTCTCATCAGCAGGTAAATGATCGTGCTGGCGGACCAGAAGAAGCTGTAGCCGAAGCCGAGGATCATCAGGAAGAAGCCGTAGAGCCACACCGACACCAGAGTCGCACCGGCCTTGTTCCACCACTTCATTTTGGCCACGTAGCGGTCGTAGGCGCCACCCGGCTTGTCATCGATGCGGCCATCCTTGACGACCAGTTCGCCGTCTACTGCGGCATTTTGCAGCATCAGCGTGCGCCAGCCGAACGACTGCGGCGCGTAGACGAACAGGAACGACGGTTCGCGGTCGGCGGTGGCGATGAACGGCGTCTGGCCGACCGCCCACTTGCCCATGTAGACGACCATCGAGCCCATGAAGCCGACGAAGAAGATGACCGCCGCCCCGTAGACCAGGGCCACGCCGCTGTACCAGGCGTAGTTCCAGGGGCTCTGATAGACGTAGCTGTAGGAACGGCTGATGGCGTCGAAGCTGTCGCTGCCCTCGGCGCTGATGGTGGCGTACATCATCGGCCAGCCAACCAGGCCGACCAGGACCACGGCCATCGCCACGCCGGACAGCAGCACCAGCGGCCAGCCCACGCCCGCCACCACGATGTCGCCCAGCCAGGGGATCATGAAGAAGATGCCGTAAACGCTCAGCAGCACCACCATGAAGGCGATGAACAGCAGCGGGAATAGCGGGGCCGACAGGAAGGAAGCATAGCGCGACCAGACGAAGCGGACAGCTTCGCGCATGCCGACCTTCTCATTACGGGCCACCTGCACCGAAGCCATGCGGGTGATGGCCCCGCCGAAGAAGGCCCAGACGGTCAGTGTCCAGAGGATGACCAGCAGGAAGTAGAAGCGATTCAACGCGCCGCTCTTGGGATTGAGCAGCAGGACGACGGGCGTCAGGAACTTACGCAGCGGCTCGATGAGTACCGGGAATTGCTCGGTCAGGAACCACTCGCTGATGGTCATGGGCTGCTGGTTGCGCGCGGTCTGCACCGTTTCCCAGGGCTTGCCGACTTGTCCGGTGACCATCAAGTAGGGATTCGGGCCGCGGTCCTCGTACCAGGGCAGGGTCCGCAGTGTGCCGGCGGGCTTGAGCGACACGATGTAGGTCTCGCCCTGGAGCGTGACCTTCCGCGTGGTCTCCTTGTTCGCCCGCATTTCCTTGATGACGGTATTGATCGGCTCCTTGAGCGCTTCATACTCGGCGGGGTCGGCGGCCAGGTCGCCGGCGTCGCGGTATTCCCAGACGTCGGGATTGCCGGCGGCGCGCCAGGTGACATTCCACTCCTCGCGGTCTTCGCGGAAGCTCTCCCAGGCGCGGCGCTTGGCGTCCTCGGCCGGGTTGGCATCGTCCTTGTGCTGGAATTTGGTGAAGTCGGAGTATGCCGGCGAGTCCCATTCCGGCTTGGTCGAACTGCCGAAGATGGCAGCGAGCAGCCACCAGCCGAGGGCCATCGTCAGGATGCCGCCGGCCGCCAGCAGGAGCTTCTTGGGATCGAGCGCGACCTGGAAGCTGCGGAACAGCTCGGTCCACGGCAGCATCTGCCGGAGGTTGAATTCGCGCTGCTCGACTTTATCTTCGGCCATGCAACACTCCTTCCATCAGCTCGACCCGGCCGGCGTCACGTTGCCGGCCTTTCATCAACGTCGGAATTATAGCCAGTCCAGGGGGGTTGGCAATCAGAGTCCGGACGGGGGTGAACTCCGCACCTTCCTGCAGTCAAAACTGATAGCTGACAGCTATCAGCTGTCAGCTATCAGTTTTTCCGATTCGGCGACGCGGCGACGGGGTGCCTAGCCGAAGCGTTTCTTGAGTACTTCCAGTTCCTGCTTCGCCAGCTGCTTTCTCTCAGCCAGGTCCCTGGTTTCGTATTCCCCGTGCAGGCTGATGGTGCCGTTGAACTTGGCGTCCTTCAGGGCCTGGCCGACTTCGTTCCACCGCACGATGCCCTCGCCAACAGGCATCACGTGGGCCTGCCAGGCGTCCTTGTCCTTGCGCCAGAGCATGTCCTTGATCGCGAGGAGCGATAGCCAGGGCCGCACCAGGTCCAGTTCCATGCGGAACGGGCCGCCATTGATGGCCGTGTGGCCAGTATCCACGAACGCGCCGACCTGGTGCGGGTCGAGGTCCTGCAACAGCAGGCGCAGGCCGGCACAGTTGTTGCCGAGATAGTTGCCTGAATGGGTGTGGTAGCAAGCGCGGACGCCGGTCTTTGCCGCGAGCTTGGCGAAGCCGCCCAGCCGCGTGCGGGCTTCGGCCACGCTGACGTCAATCTTGTCCTTGTAGGTGAAGTAACCGATCTTGATCGCGGGTACCCCCGCTTTGCCGCATGCCTCGAAAATAGTTCGGGCGATAAGACTCTCGGCGTCGTTGAGATTGGTTGGCGCGGTCACCAGGCCGATGGTCAGCCCCGCATCCTGAAACGCCTTGGCGGCCTTCGGCAGTTCGACGGCCACGTTGTCGGGTGTCACGGGATAGCCCGGACGCACGGCCAGGTCGGCCCCGTCCAGGCCGGCTTCCTTGAGGAACGCGATCATACCCGCGAGGTCCAGGGCTTGCAGCGTCTTGGTGAAGTAGACGTAACGCATGAGAAATTCTCCGTGGCACCGGGGTCCGCGACCGGGCCGCATTGTACCGTTCGGGCGACCCTTCCGCCGTCACGAATTCGCTTCCAGTTCACCGCCGAGTTCCGTGAGCGCCCGGGACGCTTGCCGCACGACTTCCTCGTGTCGGTCCTGTAGAGCGGTAATTAACGCCGGAATGGCCGACCGACAGCGCGGCCCCAGCTGCGCGAGCGTCGCCGCCGCCTGAGCGCGGACGACACTCTCGCGGTCCTGCAACGCCTGGGCCAGAGCGGCCGTCACGGCATCGTTGACGAGGTCGATGCGGCCAAAAGCATCGAGGGCGGCGCAGCGTAGTTCGCGACTCGGGTCGGACGCGGCCACCAGCAGGCGAGGCAGCGCCGACCGCGCGGCGGTGCCGGTGCGACCCAGCGCGCGCGCCGCCTGGCAACCGACCGTGGCCACGCGGTCACTCAACGCCCGAGCCAGGGCCGCCACCACGGCGTCATCGGCGAGTTGTAGCTGGCCCAGTGCATCGGCAGTGTTGGCCCGCACCTCGGCGTCGCCGTCTTGAAGAAGATCGAGCAAGGCGTCCCGGCCTTCGGGACGTGCGGGGGCAATCTTGACGAGAGCCTCGGCGGCATCGATCCGCACGTACTTGTCGCGGTCGGCCAGCACCGTGAGTAAGCGCGACACGGCTTCGCCCGCGCGCGCGCCCAGCATGCCCAGGGCAAAAGCCGACCCACAACGCACCGGCGGACTCGGATTGGCCAGGGCATCGAGCAGCGCCGGAAGTGAAGTTGGGCCGATACTCCCCAGCGCCAGGGCCGCCGCTCGAAAGGTCGCGGCATCCGGGTCGTTCAGCAAGCGTATCAAGTCGGGAATCGCCGCACTGGCCGCTGGACCGCATCGGCCCAGCGCGGTTGCGGCCGAGCGGCGCACGAACGCAGTGCGTTCCGCGAGCAGCCCGTGCAGGGCCGTCAACACTGGCGGCGCGGGGGAGCCCAACCGGCTCAGCGCCTCGGCGGCCCAGCCGCGCACCAATGGCTTTTCGTCCTCCAGGCACCCAAGCAGCGCGGTGGTGACCGCATTGCTGGCCAAGCCGAGTTCCCCCAGCACCTGGGCGGCGTGCGCGCGTACAGTTTCGTGCGGACTCTCCAAAGCGGCCAGCAAGCGGGGAATGGCCGATGTACCGCATGACACTAGCGCAGCTGCTACGGCAGCGCGGACCTCCTTGTATGGTTCCTGTAGCGACTCGACCAGCGCATCGAGCGCGGACAAACCCGCCGGCCCGAGACCGCGCAAAGCAATGGCCGCGGCGACCTGGACCTCGGCGTCGCCTTCTTCGAGATCGGCGATCAGCAGCCGTACTCGCTCCTCGACCGTCATACGGGGCAACGCTCCAGGACGATATAGCCCGTCGCCTCCAGGCCGAGCCGCTGATAGGTGCGCTGCGCGACCTCGTTGCCCTTCTCGACGTAGAGCCGGATGGCCGCCACGTCGCCGTCCTGCTGGGCAGCCGCGCGGACGTGCTCGAACAGTGTCTTGAAGACGCCGCGCCGCCGGGCCTCCGCACGGACGTAGACGCTCTGAATCCACCAGATCCAGCCGTTGCGCCAGTCGCTCCACTCATAGGTAATCATCATCTGGCCGAGCGCCTGCGCATTCTCCTCGGCGACGAAGTAACGGCATTTGGCCGGGTCGGCCAGCGCCCGTGCCACGCCAGGCCGCAGGAGCGCCAGGTCCAGTTGCTTGCCTTCGCTTTCCTCCGCCAGCAGCCGATTGAACTCGACGATCAGCGGCGCGTCGGCGGGCGTCGTATTGCGTACGGTCACGGGCATGGTTGCCTGATCCTTTCTGGTTCCATAAAACTTCACCGATTGGTGGAGGAGTCTGGGCGTAAAGGGGACCGGGCTGGTTGGCGGAACGGCCCCCCGGGGGCGTAGCACAACAAGCCCCCGCCCCCGGTACCCCACACTCGGAGCCGCGTGGGGACAGAGAGACGATGGGC
>JAEUIF010000358.1 GCA_016795185.1 Planctomycetia bacterium
CGCGAAAGTAGCCCGCCGCTCCGCGGCGGAGCGAGCGGCGCAGCCGCGAGCCATTGCGCCGGCGGTGTGCTGTCCTTGCAAGCGTAAGTAGCCAGGATGCCCAGCCCGATGACTGCTGCTCATCGAACCGGGCATCCTGGCTACTCATTTTGCGACGCTCGGCACACCTCCGACGGGGCGCTCGCGGCTGCGCCGCTCGCTCCGCCGCGGAGCGGCGGGCTACTTTCGCGGCGGTTGACTTTAGATGTCGAAGTACAGCGCGAACTCGTAGGGGTGCGGACGCAGGCGAATGGCATCCACTTCCTTCTCGCGCTTGTACCAGATCCAGGTCGAGATCACGTCGCGGGTGAAGACGTCGCCTTGCAGCAGGAACTCGTGGTCCTTTTCCAGGTGGTGCAGGGCTTCGTCCAGCGAACCGGGGGCCTTCGGCACCTTGGCCAGTTCTTCCGGCTCCAGGTCGTAGATGTCCTTGTCGAGCGGGTCGCCCGGCTTGATCTTGTTCTTGATACCGTCCATCATCGCCAGCAGCATGGCGCTGAACACGAGGTACGGATTGCTCGACGGGTCCGGGCAGCGGAACTCGATGCGCTTGGCCTTCGGACTGGGCGAGTAAACCGGAATGCGGATCGACGCCGAGCGGTTGCGCCGGCTGTACGCGAGATTTACCGGGGCCTCGTAGCCCGGCACCAGCCGGCGGTAGCTGTTCGTGGTCGGGTTGGTAATGGCGCACAGGGCGGGGGCGTGCTTGAGCAGGCCGCCGATCGCCCACATGGCCATGTCCGACAGGCCCGCGTAGCCCGAGCCGGCGTAGAGGTTCTTGCCGTCCTTCCAGAGCGAGCTATGGACGTGCATGCCGCTGCCGTTATCCATGAACAGCGGCTTGGGCATGAACGTGGCGCACTTGTTGTGCCGCTTGGCCACGTTCTTGACGATGTACTTGTACTTCAGCACGTTGTCGGCCATCTCGACCAGCGGCGCGAAGCGCATGTCGATCTCGCCCTGGCCGCCCGTGGCGACCTCGTGGTGCTGGGCCTCGATTTTCAGGCCGCACTGGATCATGGTCAGCATCATCTCGGAACGGATGTCGTGCGTGGCATCCGAGGGCGGCACCGGGAAGTAGCCTTCCTTGTAGCGCAGCTTGTAGCCGAGGTTCGGGTGCTCCTCGCGGCCGGTGTTCCAGGCGCCTTCGACGCTGTCCAGGAAGTAGTAGCCCGAGTGCTGCGTGAAGTCGTAGCGCACGTCGTCGAAGACGAAGAACTCCAGCTCCGGGCCGAAATAGGCGGTATCGGCGATGCCGGTGGACTTCATGTAGTTGACCGCTTTCCGCGCCACGTTGCGCGGGTCGCGCGAATAGTCTTCCTTGGTGAGCGGGTCCTGGATGTTGCAGATCATCGTCAGCGTGGTGTCTTTGCAGAACGGGTCCAGGAAGGCCGTTTCCGGCTGCGGCAGGACGAGCATGTCGGATTCGTTGATCGCCTGCCAGCCGCGGATGGAAGAACCGTCGAAGCCCAGGCCCTCCTCGAAGACGGCTTCGTCGAGCGCGTCGGCGGGGATGGTGAAGTGCTGCCACATGCCGGGGAAATCCATGAAGCGGAGATCGACGGCCTTGACTTCCTTTTCGCGGATCAGGGCCAGGACTTCTTTCGGGGTCACGTCGGAATGCCTCCAGTGAAGAGGGGGCTCCACGTCGGCGCCAGTGCCGGGGCCGGGAACGCCGCCTCGGAGAGACAGGAACAATCACGGCTTAGGAAAAGCGGGGGGAAAAACAAGAGGGAGCGGTCCAGGCAGCACAGACCAGGAAACGGCATTCCCTTCCCGCGCCTTAGCCGCTTTAATCATGGACTGATCTCCACGAATGCTCCCCTCTCCCGCAAGGGGAGAGGGGCGATTGAACTGAGCACCGAACCACGGATCATTGCTGCCTATGCTGCTCATGAGCTGTTCCCGCCTGTCGCGCGGCTTCGACGACGGCCCGCTGTTCCAGGACATCGGCTTCGAGCTGTACGCTGGCGACCGCGTCGGTCTGGTCGGACCCAATGGCGTCGGCAAGACGACGCTGCTGCGGCTGCTGGCCGGCCACGACCGGCCCGATGACGGTGAAGTCCGTCTGCATGCCGGCGCGCGCATTTCGCTATTGCAGCAGCAGCCCGACTTCCAGAAGGGCCGGGCGCTCTTCGACGAAGCCAAGAGCGCGCTCGACGCCCTGCTCGCCGCCCACGACGACATGGTCCGCACCGCCGAGCAACTGGCCCAGGCCCAGGACGAAGCCGAGCGCAAGAGCCTGGCCGCCCGCTACGACCGCCTGCACGAACTGCTGCACCACCACGACGCCTACAACGTCGATCATCGCATCGAGCACGTGCTCGACGGCCTCGGCCTGGCGGCGGAAGACTATCGCCGGCCGGTCGAGACCTTTAGCGGCGGGCAGCAGAGCCGGCTGATGCTCGCCAAGCTGCTGCTCGCCGCCCCGGACGTGATGCTGCTCGACGAACCGAGCAACCATCTCGACATCGCCGCCACCAGCTGGCTGGAAAACTACCTGGCCCAGCAGCACGAGGCGATGCTGATCGTCAGCCACGATCGCTACTTCCTGAATCGCGTGGTCAACAAGGTTTTCGAGTTGAGCCCGCGCGGTCTGGCGGTTTATCCCGGCAACTTTGAAGCGTACCTCAAGCTCCGCGAGCAGCGCTACGAGCAGGAGATGAAAGCCTGGGAATCGCAGCGCGAGTACATCGCGAAACAGGAAGAGTACATTCGCCGCGTCCACTATGGGCAACTGCACAAGCAGGCGCAATCGCGGCAGAAGGCGCTCGACAAGCTCGAACGGGTCGAACGGCCGACGCTAATTTCCGCCCCGCACATGCACTTCGGCGACGTCGAGCGCTCCGGCGACGTGGTCTTGCAGGTCAGCGACCTGTGCAAAGCCTACGACAAGCCGCTGTTTCAGGACCTGAGCTTCCAGCTCCAGCGCGGCCAGCGGCTGGGCATCATGGGGCCCAACGGCAGCGGCAAGACCACGCTCTTGCGGGTGCTGCTCGGCCAGGAGAAGCCCGACAGCGGTAAAGCCGACATCGGCCACCTGGTCGAGTTCGGCTACTACGACCAGCACTTAAAGATTCTGCCGGACGACAAGGAAGTGATCCGCGCCGTCTGGCCGCATACGGATGAGCAGACCACCGACCAGCACCGTCGCGACCTGCTCGCGCGCTTCGGCCTGACCGGCGACCAGGTCTACCAGAAGGTCGGTGAGTTATCCGGCGGCGAACGCAGCCGGGTAGCGCTGGCCCGTGTGGTGGCCCTGGGGACCAATGTGCTGGTGCTCGACGAACCGACGAACCACCTCGACCTTTGGGCCTGCGAATCGCTGGAAAAAGCCCTGCTGGAGTTTGAAGGCACGTCCATCGTCGTCAGCCACGACCGCTGGTTTCTCAACCGCGTGGTCGATCTCCTGCTGGTGCTCGAAGGCAACGGCAGGGTGCGCGTCATCCCCGGCAACTACGACACCTACGAACTGCTGCGCGCCCAGCAGATCGAGACCAAGGAAAAGCCGGCGGCGAAGGTCGAAGAGAAGAAGGTGGAGAAACCCAAGCCGGAGCGCGAGACGCGCAAGAAAAAGCGGCGTTTCCCGTATCGCAAGGTCGAAGACCTCGAAGCCGAGATCGCGAAGGAAGAGACGCTGCTGCGCGAACTGGAACAGAAGATGGCCTCCCCCGACCTGTACCGCGAAGGCGACAAGGTGAAGCTGACGACGCAGCAGTTCGAGGACGTCAAGGTGCGCCTGGCGCAGCTCTACGAACACTGGGAGGAGGCGGTGGAGTTGAACTAGAGACGGTTCGCGACGCTGCGCAGAAGCGTTGAACGATTCAACGCTTCTGCGCAGCGTCGCGAACCGAAAACGAACTCTACTTCGCCTGAATGCGTTCCAGCGCCTGCAACACCGCATCCTTCACGTTCTTGTCCTTGTCGTCCTTCGCTGCTTCCAGCGCCGGAATCGCTTCCTTGGCAACCGGCCCGAGAAACCCCAGCGCCCGCGCCGCCCGCAGGCGAATCTCGTCATCGGCGTCCTTGAGCGCTTCGGCCAGCGCCGGCACCGCCGGCTTGCCTTCCGCTCCCAGCTTGGCGATGCTGCTGACGGCGTTGAGCCGCACATCCGCTTCCTTGTCTTTCAGGGCGCTGGCCAGGGCCGGCACACCTTCCGGACCGATCATGCCCAGGGCGATGACCACGTCGATCCGTACATCGGTTTCCTTGTCCTTGAAGGCTTCGACGAGCACCGGCAGGGAATCCTTGCCCAGCTTGCCCAGACTGAAGGCGGCGTAGGGCCGCACGGTGGGGTTCTTCAGCGCGGCGGCGAGGTGCGGAATCGCGTCCTTGGCCGCCGGGCCGAAACGCACCAGGGCATCCGCGGCGCGCGGCCCGAGTTCATCGTCCTTGAGCAGCGCGACTACATCGTTTAGCGCGTCCTTCGCGTCCGGTCCCAGTCGGCCGATGGCATCGACGGCCAGGCGGCGCACCATCTTGTCCTGATCCTTGAAGGCGACGACCAGCGCGGGCACCGCTTTCTTCGCGTCCGGGCCGATCTGGCCCAGGGCGAACACGGCATGGCCGCGCACCTCCGCGCTATCGTCCTTCAGGGCGGCGGTCAACGCGGGCACCGCCGCCGCGGCCTTGGGACCGATGGAGGCGAGTTCGAGAGCTGCCTTGCTGCGGTTCACTGCTTCCTTGTCCTTGAGTTGCGCGATGAGGTCCGCGACCTCCTGGTTCTGTTCCGCCCGGAGGCCAAGGCCGGCCAGGCAAAGCCCCAGGAGCGCAAGGATGGCGAGTCGCGGCATGGCATGACTCCGGCAAGGGCGAGGGAACCGTCGGTATCGTATGCGGAAAAGACGGATGGAGGAGTGCCGGCTAACAGAAAGTAGCCCGCCGCTCCGCGGCGGGCTACTTTCCATGCGCCGCTCGGGCCGTCGCGGAGCGACGGGCTACTTGGGTTCCACCCAGCGCGGCAGCCAGAGCCAGACGCAGGTGCCCTGCTGCACATGGGTCTGTATGGGGGGGAAG
>JAEUIF010000393.1 GCA_016795185.1 Planctomycetia bacterium
CGCTGCTCCAGCTCGGCGGGCGACAGCCATTGGGTACGGTCGAGTTCGCCGTAGGCGGTCCAGACCTGCGCCAGGGGACTGTCGGGCAAGGGCGGCCAGGTATTGCCCGCAATGGTGCGCAAGCGGAAGAAAGTCACGGGCCGGACTCCAGCGGGTCATGGACGGTTCGGAAGGCGCGCCTCCCGGCGCGCGCCGTCATTGTTTCGGTTGGGCGGGGGTGCGGCAAGAGATGACGGTGAAACTGTCAACGATGGTATCGAACGAGTCTAATCCTTGCGCAGCTCCAGCACGCTCCACAGACTGGGGTCTTCCCAGTATGGAAAGTCCGCGCCGACGCTCAGCACCTGCTCGCCGCGCTCGGCGTCGCGCACGGCGAGGTAAAAGCCCAGGCGCGGGTTCTGCTCGGGGTCGAAGCCGTTCAGGACGGCGGCGGGGAGAAACGCTTCCAGGAGATAACCGCCGCGAATGGCTGCGCAGCGGAAGGGCAAGTCGCTGGGTTGGCACAGCGGAGCATCCTCCAGCGCCCGGTTGATCTTGGTCTGGAGCGCTGCCGGTTCATCGCGCTCCGGCCCGCCGCCGGCTGGCAACAAGTGGAACATGTGGCAATAGCGACTGGCGCGGTGGCTGGTGCGCGCGTCGCGCGTATCGACCCAGAGCGTCACGCCGTCCGAGCCGCGCGGCTGGGCCAGGTCGCCGCGCGGCGGTTCGTCCTTGCCGCGCACCTCCACCTGCAAGCCCAGCCCTTGTTCGTTCCAGGCCAGGCGCACGTCGGCAAAGTCGGTCTGCCCGTCCATGCCCGCGAAGCTGTCAATCCGCGCGGCCGGAGGCAAGTCGAGCAGATGGTCGTCGTCCTCCTCGCACGGCATCTGCGCAACGTGGAGGCACGGATACGCGACACGGAAGAGAAAGCGGTGGGGTATGAGGGTCATCGTGATGGCGGCTCCAGTCTGGATTCGCGGTAGCGTGTCCGGGGAGCGGTTGCCTGACCAGCGTTAGTACGTCGGGCTTTCCAGCCCGACACGCCGCGCCCGCGGCTGAGACCGTGTCTGCTTTGGTAAACCGCCGGGTTCCGGCGCGGTGTGTCGGGCTGGAAAGCCCGACGTACCCCCGGAAGCCATTCCCTGGACTTCGCATTAGTGTACTGAATATCAGTTCGCCAGGGAATTGCAGCAATCCGCGCAACGCCGTTGACACCATAGGTAGAATCGTCCTGCGGGCAACGGAGTTCGCCTTGTCCGTGCAGCCGTGACTGGGGTAGTAATGGTGGCGCGGATGCGTCGTCGGAGCGCGGCGCTGCCATCGAGGTCAGGGAAGACGCCATGTCCACCGTGCAGACGGGGACCACATTGGAGTCGGCCGCGAACGGCGAGGCCCTCACCGGGCCGTCACGCCGCGATACCGCGCACTGGCCGCAGCTTTCCCCGATCACCGAATCCCTTGAACATACCGAGCCGCGCGGCGACGCCCAGAGTGCCGCGCCCACCGCGCCCGGCAAGCAGCTGGGCCGCTGCCTGCTGATTGAACCGCTGGGGCGGGGCGGCGCTTGCACCGTGTTCCGCGCCTGGCACCAGACGCTGCACCTGGCGGTGGCGGTGAAAGTCCTGCACCTCGACGCCGACGATCCGCGCCGGCCCGCCGCGCTGCATCAGTTGCAGATGGAAGCCCGCCTGCTTGGCCGCCTGAACCACCCGCACATCGTCCGCGCCTTCGACTTCGACGACGACACCCGCATGCCCTACCTGGTCCTGGAATGCCTGGACGGCGGCAGCTTGCACGACCTGATCCAGCGCAGCGGCCGGGTGCAGCCGGAACCGGCCCGCGCTCTGCTGCGGCAAGCGACCGAGGGGCTGGCCGCGCTCTGGGACCTGGGCTACGTCCACCGCGACGTGAAGCCGGGCAATATCCTGCTGGACCGCGCCGGCCGGGCCAAGATCGCCGATCTGGGACAGGCTGTCAATTTCGTGCAGGGGCCGGACGCGGGCGACGGGCCGCTGGAAACCGCCGGCACCGCCGCGTACCTGGCTCCGGAGCAGTTCCTGGCCCCGGCTTCCGTCGATCAGCGCGCCGACATGTACGGCCTGGGGGCGGCCTTCTACGAGGCGCTCACCGGGCGGATGCCCTTCGCGGGCCGTTCGCGCCTGGATGTGCTGATGCAGCACGCCCGGCAGCAGCCCGTGCCGCCGGTGCAGCACGTGCCAGGCCTGGATGCCAACCTATCGCAGCTGGTGCTGACGCTGCTGGCGAAAGACCCGGACGAGCGCTTCGCCTCCGCGGCCGAGTTGCTCGCGGCCCTCGACGCGCCGCCGGGGGCCGCGCACGAACCCGCGCCCGAGCCAGCAGTGCAGGTGCCGAGCGATGCCCCGCCGCCGGCCCAGCCGACCGGCGAGGCCGCGCCGCGCCCCTTCTGGGAAGCGCTGCTGGAACGCTGGCGCGCCTCGCTCACGCCAGCGCCGCCGCCGCCGCCCCAGCAAGCCTGGATGCATGCCATGAAGCGCACGCTCAGCTTGTCCGCGCAGGGAGTCTCCCGACGTGCGTGATGCTCGGGCAACGGTCGCTGGCAAGCAACAATTGACGGCATCCCGCGCACCTCGTATCGTAGCCCGGAAGCTTCGCTGGGAAACCGTGGCTGGAAGCCATCGATCCTGCGGCGGCGCACGAGCTGAACCGGACGCCGCCGGGCCTGCAAGAAACGCCAGGGCGCGGCGTGTTGGTTCTTGTGCCAGTCGTTTCGGTTGGACCTTCGCGATCACCTCGAGCAGCCCTCCTCAACGGATCGCCGACGCCAGCTGCCAGGCCGCCAACGCCAGGACAATTGCCCGAACCGCGACCGGCGGCGAGCGTGCGCGCCAGCGGCGCGAGGCTGGCCGCATCGGCAATGCCGCCGATTGTCGGTGCGCTGCATTCATTCCGAGGAGAGGCAGTTTACATGACTGCGGAACAGGCTGAGGGCCGGCAGGACCTGCGGGTGCCGTCGGCCGCGCCGGGCCAACTGAAGTTCGCCGCGGGCGACGCCTTTCGGCAGGCCCTGCGGCAGCGCGTCGATCGCTACTTCGAGCACAGCGGCCGGCGACGGCGCGATTGTCCGCGCATGTACCTCAAGACGCTGCTGCTGCTGGCCTGGTTCGCGGTTTCTTACGGGTTGCTGGTTTTCGTACCTGGCCCGTGGTGGGCCGTCTTGCCGCTGGCGCTGTCGCTGGGCCTGGCGATGGCGGCGATTGGCTTCAACGTCCAGCACGATGGCAGCCACAGCGCCTATTCGGACCGCCCCTGGGTCAACCGCCTGATGGCGCTGACGCTCGATTTCATGGGCGCCAGTTCCTACGTCTGGTCCCGCAAGCACAACGTCATTCACCACAGCTACACGAACATCGTCGACCACGACGACGACATCAACATCGGCTTTCTCGGCCGGCTGGCGCCGCACCAGCCGCGCTTCCGCTTCCACCGCTGGCAGCACTATTACTTGTGGGGGCTGTACGGTTTCCTGTATCTGAAGTGGACGCTGTACGACGACTTCCGCGACGTGCTGCTCGGCCGGATCGGCGGCCATCGGCTGGCGCGGCCGCGCGGCTGGGACCTGGCGACCTTCCTCGGCGGCAAGGCGGTGTTCTTCACCTGGGCGCTGGTCGTGCCGCTGCTGCTGCACCCCACCTGGCAGGTGCTGTCCGTCTTCCTGCTGGCCTCGTTCGTGCTGGGGGTCATGCTCAGCGTCGTGTTCCAGCTCGCGCACTGCGTCGAGGAAGCGTCCTTTCCGCTGCCGGCCGAAGCCACGGGCCGCATGGAGTCCGCCTGGGCCGCGCACCAGGTCGAGACCACGGTGGATTTTGGGCGCGACAACCGCCTGCTGTCCTGGTACGTCGGCGGGCTGAACTTCCAGATCGAGCACCACCTGTTCCCGCACGTCTGCCACATTCACTATCCGGCGCTGTCGCAGCTGGTCGAGGAGACCTGCCGGGAGTATGGTCTGCGCTACACAGCGCACCGCAGCTTGCTCGCCGGGCTGGTCTCGCATTTCCGCCAGCTGCGCCGCATGGGACTGGCCCCGACCGTGTGAAGGCTGCCGGCGGATTTTTTTCATTTGCCCGGCCCGCAGCCCGCCTCTTTATCGGTGCGGGGCGACGGCAGGCAAGGGGCCTGCATCCACCCGCCACCTTTCAGGAGCATCTCATGATTCGCATGTTCTGGGCGGCTGTCGTGGCGTTGGCGGTGTGCGCGGGCGGCGTGCTGGCCGAGGAAATCAAGGGCACGCTGAAGAGCTTCAACAAGGACAAGAACATCATCACCGTCGCCATCGACGGCAAGGACAAGGAATTCAAGGTCAACGACAAGACCAAGGTGCTGCGCGGCGACAAGGAAGCGCCGAACGGTCTGGAAATGGTCGGCAAGCTGATGGAACGGCTGAAGGACAAGGGCCTGCCGGTCAAGCTCGACGTGGACGGCGACACGGTCAAGAGCATCTCGCTCGGTCTGAACTCGTCCGCGATCCAGCCGGGCAACGTCCCCGCCCAGAACGTCAAGCCGAACCAGGTCAACCCGATCCAGCTCAAGCCGATCGTCCGCCCGCTGCCGGCCCCCGCTCCGAACGGCATCGCGCCGCAGAAGTGAACTCGAGTTCGTAGTTCCGCCTTCAGGCGGCGAGTCGCTCGACCGCCTGAAGGCGGAACTACGAACTTCGGTACGGTGCGCAGCCGCGAGCGGCTGCGCACGATTTCAACTCATCACTTCGACTTTGCTATTCTCGTCCAGCGCGACGCTCGACAGCTCGCCGTTTTCCTTCTTGAAGTGCAGCGTGGCGACGACGATGTCGTCCTGCGGGACGCGGTCGCCCGTGACGCCGGTCGCCAGGTAGTTCAAATCGCGAAACTCGCCGACGGCGACCGCCGGCCAGACCTGCCGGCCGACGCGCACCTGCTGCGTGACGCGGATCTTCTGACCGGGCTTCAGCCCCTGCAAGATCGCTTGCAGCGCCGGGCTGGGCCGGCGCGTCGAGGACTGCGTGCCGACGGGTGGCGGGTTCACTAGCTGTCCCCCTTCTGGTTCGGAATGCCGCGCACCATCGCGATGCGCCCGGTGCGGGCCAGCTCGACGATGCCATAGGGCCGCATCAATTCGATGAAGGCTTCGATCTTCCGTTCCTGCCCGGAAATCTCGATCAGCAAGGTGCCGGGGCTGATGTCCACGACGCGGGCGCGAAACATCTGCACCAGCAGCACGAGTTCGGTGCGCTGGCCGGCGTCGGCCTTGACCTTGATGAGCATCAGGTCGCGCTCGACGAAGTCCTCGCTGCTGATGTCCTCGACGCGGACGACCGTAACGACCTTGTCGAGCTGCTTGCGGACCTGCTCCAATTCCGCATCGTCGCCATGCACGACGAAAGTCATGTGCGACAGGTCCGGGTTCTCGGTCTCGCCGACCGCCAGGCTGTCGATGTTGAAGCCGCGCGAAGCGAGCATGCCCGAAATGTGCGCCAGGACGCCCGGCTGGTTCTGCACCAGCGCCGATAACACGTGCCGCATTTTCACTGCCAGTTGCCCTCGTCGGTCGTTCGGTCGCGGTTGATTCTATGCCGCGGCGCGATTCCTTCAACGCGCAACCCTTCACCAGAGTTGCCGGTGCTGGGTTGCTTCTTGTTCGTTAGCCCAGGCCTTCAGGCCTGGGATTGCTCGCGACCACTAAACAGCCCAGGCCTTCAGGCCTGGGCTCGTCACCAAGGCCTGAAGGCCTGAGAACCAGGAACGGATCGGCTGATCCCAGGCCTGAAGGCCTGGGCTAACGAACAACAGGAAGCGCTTCTGATCCGCAGCGCCTGGCTAATCTCCACCAGCCTGTTCGGCTACCGCGGCTTGAACCAGCTTTCGCACCAGGCCAGGCAGGCCGTGGTGCAGGCCCGGCCGCCGCGATCCATCTTCCAGGGCGTGCCCTCGGCCTGCCGGCCGGCGAGGGAAACCTGTGCCGCCGCCGCGGGGAAGAAACTGGTCTGCACGCCGAGCGGCCGTTTGTCGAAGCCCGGCTCGTGCGCGAAGTTGAACGGCGGCAGGAAGTCCGTCCAGGTCAGCCGGATTTCTCCCTGCTCGGTGCGCACGATCTCGTGCGAAGCGCTCGGCGGCGTGCCGTCGCGTTCAAAGGTCGCGGGCAGCACGGGCAGATTGACGTCGCCAAACGCCGGATAGAGGAAATACTCGATCTGCGATTGCAGGAAGCGCGCCAGCGGCACGCTGTCCGCGTAGACGCGGACACCGTTCACGACCGGGCTGTCCACGAACAGCGCGTGGCCCGCGCCGGCGGGCGTCCACAGCACGCGCCAGTGGCTACAGCGTGTCGCGGCCGTCTGGCCGCCGTCCGTGCTCAGACGCACGAAGGAGTTTTCGCCCATCAGGATGACGTCGTGCGGATTCACTTGCAGTTCCATGACATTCGCTCCGGAGATTGTCGGTTCGCTGAAAAGGTTGGAGCATTTCGCAGGTGGATGGAGCACCGGGCGCTAGGGTCCGCACAGCGGACCCTGCGCATTGGTAGGGTCCGCTGTGCGGACCACTACAGCCGGTCGCCCATCGCTCCAACAGCCGTCAGTGCCTACCCCCGCTTCCACCAGTCGGCGTCGCGCTCCCAGGGGGCGCGTTCGTAGCTGTCATCCTCGAAGCGGTAGCGTCCGCCCCCGCCGCCGCCGTGACGCAGCTGTTGCAAGGCTTGCCAGCTGCCGTAGGCGAACAGGCCGAAGAAAATCACCGTGAAGCCGGTGCCCACGCCGAGCAGGGGAATCAAGGACCGCTGCATCAGCCAGGTGAGCAGGCCGTTGACGGCGATGGTGCCCGCCGTCGCCAGCGAGACAATCAGCGACCAGCGCACACCGTCCGCGCGCAGGAAGTGCTGGAACAGTTCGCGGCTGATCTTGCCGCCGTCCAGCGGCCAGATCGGCAGCAGGTTGACCAGCGCCCAGATCAGGTTGATCCAGACCAGTTGCAGCATCAGGTAGTTGAGCCAGTCCGGCCAGTCGAGCGCGTAGAAGTAGGGAAACTCGAAGCGCGTGAGGCGCTCCCCCATGCGCACCACCGGGTCCGCATCGAAAATCGCGATGCCGCCCAGCAGCACGCCGATGAGCAGGAACTGTGCCGCCGGTCCCGCGAAGGACACCGCGATGCGCTGGCCGCGCGTCGGCACGTCGCCGCTGCCGATGGCCAGGCCGAACAGGCCCGCCAGCACGATATGGCCGTCCGCGCCGTAGTAGCGGCCGACAACCACGTGGCCCATCTCGTGGATCAGGATCGAGACGAACGAAGCGCCGACCCACAGGAAGAGATAGAGGAAGCGCACCGGTGGATCGAGGCTGGGATCCTGCAAGATGCTGGAACCGAGGAGGACGCTGGTCAGCCAGAAGAACGGATGCAC
>JAEUIF010000457.1 GCA_016795185.1 Planctomycetia bacterium
GCGGCGTGGGCGGCGTGGGCTTGCGGGGGCGTCGTGCGGTGGGTGAGGACGTGGGCATGAGCGTTTCCTTCCGTGGCTGGGGCGTTCGGCGATCGCGATGAGACAGACTTGATGCCGACTGGACCCGTTGAATCTCCACCAAATGCAGGGGCTATCGACTTGACCCATTCGGTCTCCATCAACCCGCATGTAGCCGACTTGGTCAGCTGGGTCTCCAGCAATACACGGGTTACCGACTTGACCCGTTGATCTCCACCAATGCAGGCGTTATCGACTTGACCAGCGGGGTCTGCATCCATGCACCTGCTACTGCCTTGACCAGTTGGGTCTCCAGCAACACACGGGTTACCGACCTGATCGATGGGGTCTCCACCAACGCACTCGCTATCGACTTGACCCGTTGGGTCTCCAGTAATCCAACTCCCGCCGACTGGAACCGTTGTCGATTACCCGCCTGCCGGCGGTCGACTGGAACAGCACGTTGCCCAGCGGCGGCGCTCGGACCTACCTGGGTGGCCGGCTCGTGTTGGTCGAACTGACGTCAAGTTGAAAGGCGGGCTGCTCGTCCGTGCTTATCCGGCGGCGCCTGGGGCAGTTCGCTGAGCTCGGATATGCTGCTGCCGATGCGAATCGCCGTTGCTCGGCCGGTCGGCTACCTGTCGACTGGGACAGCCTGGTGATGATCGGCGCCGCGGTTGTCAACGGCTACGCCTGGTCGATCAGCCAAGCGTCGATCGGACCAGGAGGGCGCGGTCGCTTGTGCCCCGTGCCCGTCATCGCCCCGAATCACTGGCTGCTCACCGCGGTTGTGGCGGCGCACTTCAGGCCGCCGCCGGCCGTCGCAACCACCAGGGCCGACTCGCCGAGGATCACCACCAGCTCGGCGGCCAACTTGAAGCTCGTGAAGTCCGGCGGCGCGCCCGGCGTGTGTGTCGGCAACCAGAGGCGTTCGCGGCGGCGTGTGCCGTAATCGTCGACCGGGCCGGGGCGGTGCCCGGTTGCGTCTTCGTCGGCGACAGCGTCCCCACGTCGCCCGACCGCGCTACGAGTCCGTCGGGGGGTCGTCGCACAACGGACACACGCACTGCGTCGCCCGGCGGCGGTTGTAATCCCGCAGGCGCCGGCAGACCACCGCGTAGTCGCTCCGGGGGAACCGGACCGACACGGCGAACACGAAATCCGGGCGGCCCGGGTGATGCAGGCGGGTAACCTCGCCGGCGGCGTCGACTTCTTCGTCCAGGGCCAGGTCGGACAGCGACACGTCGTATTCCCAGTTGGCCCAGGCCGGCTCGTCGCTCACCGGCTGCCAGGCGTCGCTGGCCCGCCGATACAGGCTGCCGGGCTCGCCCTCGTAGCGGGCGACGACGTTGAGAAAATTCTCGGCGCCGACCGCCGTGTCGAACTGGACCCAGACCATGCCTGCGGGGTTGTCCTCGCAGCTCAGGACCGTGTCGATGTCGGCCAGCCAGAGCTGCTCGATCAAGTCGGCGACGCCGGCGTCGACCTCGGCGCTGCGGTCGCCGACCGTGACCGTCACTTGCGGGTGCTCAGTGTCCATCATCTCGTCCTCCGTTTCTTTGGATTCAGGAGAGTGCTTGCCGGCCGACGTGCGGCGCGTCGTCCGTTTGTCAGTAGTTTTTTACTGCCGTCTGCCGTGGGGCGGTCGGGCTACCTGCTGCGGGGCACCGTTCGCGTCCGTGTTCGTGTCCGTGTGGTCGGCCGCCGGCGTCGTGGCGGCGGCTTTCGACTGCTTCGCGGGGTGCGTGCCGCCCTTCGGGCTGTCGGCCGCAGCGGCCTTGTCCGCGACGGCACCTCGGGGCGCCGCACGCCGGGTCGCCGCGTTTGCCCTGTCGGGCGTCGCCGCCACATTCTTGGCGGGCGTCACCGACTCCGGGCGGCCGGTCGGCTTGGCTGCGGGGTCGGGCCGGGGGCTTGCGGACTGCGGCCGCGCCACCGGCGGGTCGGCCTCGTCACGCAACCAGTCGACCAGCCACGCCGGCATGTCCGCCACCGGCACGTCGTCGGGCCTGAGTTCCCAGGCCCACCGGCCGTCGCCGTCGTCGCTGCTGGGCGGCAAGCTCACCCAGCCGCCGGCGAGCCGCAGGCGCAGCGGCAAGACCTTCAACGCCGCCCAGCCGGAAAACTGGACCGCCGCGGGCAGGGCGAACAGGTAGACCAGCGTGCCCTGTTCGCTGCGGACCGTCGGCGTCGGCGGGAACCGGCCGAACCGCCCTTGCAGTTCGTCAAGGTACTGGCGGCCTTCCTGGTTCGCGGCGATCACCGCCATCAAGCCCGACTTCGGCCCGGTCGCCAAGCCGATGCCGGCGTCGGGCGCTTCCCGCCACCACTTCCTGACCTGGCGCAGGTCGTGACTGGCCCCGGCGGGCTGGACGCGTGCCGGCTTCTTGGGTCCACGTCCGCCGGGGCCGTTCGACACGGGGAAGACGGGCCAGTGGCGCTCGGCGTAACGCCGGGCCGTCTGTGCGGGGCTGCTGCTCGTCGTCTGCGTACCCACGGTTGCCAACCTCCTTGCAATGCGGCGGCGTTCCAATGCGATGCCGGTCGTGTACCGCCGCGGTTGGTCGACCGGGGTGCGGCCGTTGTCACACGGCCCATAGTTCCGAGCTTATGTGCAAGGCAGTCATGTTGTCAAGCGATATTCAGTAATTTATTACTCTATTTTCAACTAGCGAAACGAAGGGCTTGCGGCGGTAGTGATTGCCGTGACGGCACTGGTGAAGTGCGTTGACCGACTTGGCTCAGGTGGGCATGGGCCATGGAACTTCAGGTCGTCGGCAATGAATCCGTCTGCCGAAGGCCATGCCAGTCCGCTGGGTAATCGACGGAACGAACCCCAGAGCCGGCGCGTCAACGCACGGCATGGGTGTGCGGACAATTTGCAGGAAGCGCCCTGAAGAGCCTGCGGAACGCCGTGGGGCTCATCTGCTGGACGGCAGCGATGGCACGGCTGCCTTTTTCAGTCAGCTTGTCCAGGTGTGCTGCAAGCAGCAGTATGGTTCAAGTTGAGCTGCGGGCAGGGTGGCGATGTCCGGCTGATCGAGAAGGGTCGAAAGCCCATCATCGATTCGGCGGACGACGAGCCGATAGTCCGTGCCCCGGCTTCAGCCGGCCGGTGTCGTCGAATCTGTATTCTGTATTCCGCACGCCAGTCGAGCCTGATGCGATGCGCTCCAGTCGGCAAGTCGAACCACGTCGACTTGGTGCCAGGAAGAACTTGCATCTGAACCTCATGGCTGTGAGCGCTTTCGTCTGGCTGGAGCAGTTTTCACGACCAGCAGTCCAAGTTCGTCTGGCTGGAGCAGTTTTCACGACCAGCAGTCCAAATCGAGTTCCGGTGCAGAGATGATCGACATGCAGTCAATCACGATGGCGATGCACGGACGTTCGCCAGACGGCACATCTTAATGTCGATGCGCAGCTGGTTGTCAGAAGGCTCATCTTGATAACTGCTCGGCGGATGATCGGCAAGCAGTCCGTCTTCATCTCGGTGCAGAGATTATCAGCAAGCGATTCCGTTCGACGCTGCGACGATTGGCGTTCGGAGTGCGATTTCATTGAGTTTCCGATGTACCAGCTGCCGCGACCGGCAGGCAGTCCATCTCCATCTGGGACGCGGCGCCGATCAGCAAGCTGTCCAGGTTGGCTGGGTGCACGAGATTGCCACGAATTCGACTTTGCAGGCCGAACGCGTAGCTGTAGCGCTGTTCGCGTGGCCGGTGGCCGGCGGTCTGCTGATTGGAGTCTGCATCGCGGTGCTCGACGTCGTAGTACGGATGGTCGGTGACCGCGACGCCCGCGCGGGTTGCTTGCTGTTGGCGAAATGCACCAGTAGTGTCAAGTTAATCGATGACGTTGACGCTGCCAACGCCAACGCGGTGCAGGTGCGATGCCGAATCGAAGACGCAGATAGAGGCCGACGCTGAAACGGGTTGCATTCAGATGCTTGCTGCCGTCGAAGCAGGCAAGGACGTTATCGACCAGCTTCCCCATGGTCGCCGGTGCGTTGGGCCGAAAGTCCGGTCTACGGCATCACCAGCCAGATGATGTAACGCTTCTCAACTTGCCGGCCGGGTTCAGGACGATTGGTATCAAGTCGAAATGCACCCGGAGAGCGGCATACACGGTAAGGTCGATCCACACGCCATCGTGAACAACAACGCAGCTGTTGCAACCGTGAACGTCTCGCTGAACGCCAGGACACTTCCGCTTCACCAGGCACTTCTCGACCGTTTCGGCGGCGCGCCGGGCTGGGGCGACTTCGTGGTCGGGACGATGGTGATGAAGTGGTAGCCGCGCATGGTCAGCCGCGACCAGAGGTTCAAGTCGGCGAAGCTGGCGTTCCGACTTGAACTGTGGACCCGGTCGACAACCTCTCGGACGACGTAATAGCATCTGGGTGCTGGACGACCACTTTGCGGCCGACTTGCCAGGCGCGGCGACGGTGCTACGGCAATGAACGTCGTCGTGCTGTCGAAGCCGGATGAAACTCAGGCGGCCTCTGAACCTTTAGCCGGCGGCCCGCACCAGTGACACGCCCTGCCGAGCGGCGGCTTCCTGGACGCGCGCCTGCAAGTCGGCCACGCTCAAGTCGGCCGGGTCCGTGCCGTCAGGCAGTTTGACCAGCACGCGCCGCCGTACCACGCCCGCCAGCGCGTCGTAGATCTGTTGTGCCTCGCCGGCCGCGTCACCGTCGAGCAGCACCACGGCCGTGCCCTGCGACCAGGCGGCCGCGATCAGCGCCTTCTGCAGCGCCGACATTGACTTGCCGAACAACGCCACCGACGCCGGCCCGGCCCGCCACACGTCCGTGACGCCCTCGCAGATCAGTACATACGGGTAGCGGCGGGCGCTGTCGTAGTTGTACAACAACGCACTCTTCTTCATGCGCGGCATCGTGAAGTATTTCGGCGTCAGCTGGGGTGGCGACTCGCCGACGCAGCGCGCCTGCCAGCCTCGCAGGGCACCGTGCAGGTAGACGGGCACGATCAGCCGGCTCTGGGCCAACCCGTACTCGGCCGACGCACTGTAGCAGTAGTGCACGCCCAGCTTGTCGCCGAGGGCGTGGACGTCGAACCCGCGCTCGCGCAGGTAGCTGGGAGCGGGGTAGTCCGGTGGCATTTGATGGACCGGGGTGCAGTATCCCGGCCACCGAACGGCGACGAGCGGCGTGGGCTGGTGGGCCTGCTTGACCGCTGTCGCGTACCGCTCGTGGGCGAACGGGCTGGAGACGAGGCGGTACAGCTCCTGAACGCGACCGGGCACGCCAAGGCAGCCTGCGTTGTAGCAGATCGCCAGGTGCAGGTTGAGCGAGCCGGTGTCGGGGTCGCGCTGGCCCCAGCGGTGATTGATCCACAAGCGCTTGCGGGTGTCGGTGCAGAAGGGGCAGTTGACGCGGTAGTATTCACCGCTTTGCGCCAGGTGGCGGCGCAAACCGCCCGTGTAGGCGTCGCGCGCGACCAGGCCGATCTGCTCCTCGCCCTCGTTGGCGATCGCCACGTCCTCGAAGTGGTCCTGTAACTGACACAACAATTGCGGAGACAGAGCCATGATTCGACCTCCGAACGAAAGAAAGCACTGGTAACTGCACTGCGACGCGGCCGCCCGGACCGCCGCCGTTCGGGTCGGCGGTGCGGCGCGTCACGGCGTCACACCGGCGTCACGGCCGGAAAATCGTGCCGTGACGCCACAAACGTTTATGGTTAAATGAGTTAGCTACTGCTGTCACGGTGTCACGGCAGTTTCGCGATAAGAACACTCTTTAGATTCAATTCCATATTTCCCGGTCGCGAGACGCTGGACTTACAAACTCTCTTCTTCTCACGGACTATCTTGTTAATTTGCCGTGACACCGTGACACCTTGACTGAAATTCTTTCGCGACAGGATGTTAAGTGTGTCACGGCGCTGTCACGGTACTGTCACGGCAGACAGTTGCCGTGACACCCTCGCTTAGCGACCGGCCACCCGCACCGCCGGCGGCGAACTGCGCGGCGGATTCCGATCAGACTGCGCCTCCGCCCGCTCCGCGTCACCGACCAGCAAGTCGAATCTGGTGATGAAGGAGCGCCGGAGCTTGCCGTCGATCCGCAGCTGGCGCGTCGGCGCACCACTGCCTTCGGGCGCCAGCGGCAGGCCGTCTTCGTCCAGCAGCTTGCCGTCGCGCCGCAGCTGTCCGATCAGGGCCGCCGGCGTCACGCGCAGTTCCGGCCGCCCCTGGGCGCGGAGGCAGGAATTCACTTCGGCGAGGGCCAGGTCGGTGCTGACGCATACCAGCCGGTGCACGCTGCCCACCACGCCTTCGCGCGGCTGGGGGTGGTAGGGCTTGCCGACGACCGGCTTGCCGGGCTCGCCGGCGCGAACATCGAGCTCGACGGCGTCGTGTTCGACGAGCGTGCGGAGGACGCCCCAGAACACCTCGCTGGCTTGCTGCTCCTTGACAGTGCCCAGCATCTCGTCGCGCACCTCGACCAGGTCGAGGGTGATGAAGCGCTTGGCCGCGCGGCGCCAGGTCGGCCAGACGTCCGCGAAGTAGCGCGCCAGCTCGTAGAAGCCGGCGGCGAGCAGGGCGAAGTTGCCGGCGATGCGCGCGTCGTTCTGCTGGCCGGCGATGCCCCGGTAGTAGAACCGTTGCAGCGCCGCCACCCGCCGGGCAAACTTCCGCGTGCGGCCCGTGTGTAACACATGACGGATGAAGTCCGCGGTGACACCCGCGTAGTGCGGGCACGCCGCTCGACAGCGCTGGCCGCGCGCCAGGTCCTTGTCCTGCTGGGGCACCGAAATGATGATGTTGCGCGCCAGCGCGCTGGCCGTGTGCTCGGGCACGTCTTCACCCGTGGCCAGCAGCAGGCCGCGGATCGGCCGCGTGGTGTTGGTCGTCGCGTCCGCCTTGAGTCGGCCGCGGCCGGTGCGGTCGGCGTAGTTCTGCATGACGCGCACCACGTCGTGGTGCCGGGCCACTTCCGGCTTGTAGTCGTCGACCAGGTAGAGCGCGTCCTTGAAGAAGTAGCCGGTGCGCTGCAGGTAGTTGGGCGTGGCCGCCCAGGTGGCGAAGCGGCCGCCGTTCAAGGGGAAGTCGCCGAAAAAGTTCTGGAACAGTTTGGCCAGGAACGACTTGCCGGCGCCGGTCAGGCCCAGCAGCCAGAGGATGAACGGCGGCGTGTCGGTGAAGCGGCCGAGGACGGCGACGCCCACGGCACCCAACATGCCGTAGGTGGCGCGCCCGTCCTGCAAGCGCAACAAGTCTTCGACGACGCCGCGCTTGGCTTGAGCGAGCGTTGCCGGCGGCAACGCTCGCATACCGAGGTGGCGCGACAGCTCCTCGCCGGCGAGGTCGACCCGCAGGCCGGCCTGGTCGTCGACGGCCTCGAAACCGGCGGCCGTGACCCGGCCGCCGGGCACCAGGTAGGTTTCGCCCGCCTCGTCCCAGCCGAAGTTCTTGGTGACCGTGGTGCGCAGCGGCTCCTGCCGACCGGGCTGCCAGCTCAGGGCGCTCACGGCCTGGCGGATCAGGTCGGTCTTCCCATAAAATTGCGCGCGGGCGCCGGCCGTCGAGGTGATGGCGGCCTTCAGGCGGTTGT
The DNA here is from genome assembly GCA_016795185.1 of Planctomycetia bacterium. Classification (GTDB taxonomy): domain Bacteria; phylum Planctomycetota; class Planctomycetia; order Gemmatales; family Gemmataceae; genus JAGVLI01. Next base: position 7,598 of record JAEUIF010000457.1, read on the forward strand.
TGTCGGCGAAATCGGCGGCGGCGATCTCGAAGGGCAGCTCCCGGCCGAACAGGTTGATCCGGCCGTGCAACACCTTGGTGCGCTCGTGGTCGTCGACGACATCGACCTCTTGATGGACGAGCAGCGTGAAGTTGGTGAGGAACTCCAGGTCCTTCAGGTCGTAGAAGCCGGCACTGGTGAAGTCGGCCAACGGCGGCGCCGTGGCCAGGCGCCCGCCGGTGGCCGGGTCTTTCCACTTCGGGTCGTAGGCGCCGGCGTCGACGAACGCGCGGATCACGAAGCGGCTGGCCTGCGTCGAACCGAGCGGGGCATCGCCGGCCGGCGCGTGCTGCACGATCTGCTGGTGGGCTTGGTGAGCCTTGGCCAGCTGCTTCCAGCGCTTCAGGTAGTCTTTGCGCGGCAGGGTGGGGTAGCCCAGTTCGGTCAGCCGGCCCGTCAAACGGTCGACGCCATGTCGCAGGGCCGAGCGGCTGAGCTGCGGCAGACCGGCCAGCATGCCGAGGAATTCGTCCACCCAGGCGTTGAGCTCGTCGACGCCCAGGCCCGCAGCCAGTTGTTGCAGTCGGACGCCGACCAGTTGCTCTGACGGGTCACCGGCTCCAGGTGGCGTGACAGCTTCGTCATCACCTGCGGCAGCTTCATCGCCGCTCGCACCGTGGCCCTGCGTGCCCTGATCTCCGGAAGTTTGCTGGTCTGCCGTCAGTGGCGGGGCATCGGGCCACTGCGGCAAGGCAAACGGTTCGGCCGCCGTGTCTGACGGCGCAGTGGCGGCTCCGTTCGGCGCCGCCGGGTTGACGAAATCGTTGGGACAGGTCATGATCAAGATACCTCAGTCGATGGGGAAATGATTTTCGGGGCCAGCCTGGCACGGCTGGCCCTGTCTTTTGCTACTGCCGGCTAACACCTCTGCTCGCGCTTCGCAACGTCCTGCCGTCGGCTGTCGCCAACAGCTCCCATTCGCCGCCGTTAACTGACAGTTACAGTAATTTTTTACTGTTACTCCTGTGTAACTTGCGTCGCGGACGACTCGGATCCGGGGCCGACC
>JAEUIF010000526.1 GCA_016795185.1 Planctomycetia bacterium
CCACCCCTCACCCCAACCCCTCTCCCGCAAGGGGCGAGGGGCCGTGTGGTTCAATGCTCACTTCCCCGGCACCGGCAACTTTCTCGACAGCGTGCCGGACAAAAACTGCTCGATGGGGCCGGGCGACTTCGCGCCGCGCGCCCCGCCAGGTTGCCCGTGATGGTAGCGATGGCATTCGGTGCATTGGAAGCGGGCGCCGCCCTGCATGCTGCCGTCCGCGCCGCGCTGTAGCGGCGCGTGGCAGCGGAAGCAGTCGGCGATGCCGGGCAGCAGCACGTCGTCGGCCGTCGTCGATTGCGGCGTCCGCGCGTGACACTCCTGGCAGGAGACTGCCCGGTGTGCGCTATGGCTGAACCGGGCATGCTCGAACCAGACGTTCGGCACGGCCGGCGGCACAATGCGTTCCGGGATGCGCTGCCCAGGCTTGCTCTCGTAGTGATGGCACTCGCCGCAGGTGGTCTTGCCCGAGTAGATGTAGAGTTCCTTCTCGGTCACGGCCTGCTTGAACAGGAACGCCTCGGCGGCCGACACCTGGCCGCCCGCCGCCTTCCGCACCTTGTCCTCTTCCTCGCGCAGCTCCGGGGCCGGCAGCGGGCGCAGGATGCGCTGCTGCGTGGGCGGTTCCTGCACGGCGCGTTCGACATAAGCGCCCCAGAGGAACGTGCGCACCGCCGCTGGTTGCAGGCCGTGCGGGATCGAGACGTTCGGCAACCGTTCGTCGAAGGTCAGCGGATGGCAAGCCTTGCACTGGTTATCGTAGGTGATGGGCAGGAAGTACTCGCCCTTCGCGTCGAGTTGATGGCACGAGGCGCAATCCAGCTGGACGAAGTCGGTATCGGCAGTCTTGCCGGTCGGTTGCTGCTGGCGAAAACGTTCGCGCTCGGCTGGGTTGCGGATGTGCTTCAGCTGCCAGGAGACGTTCAGGCCGGAGGTCAGGTGCAGGGTGTGGTTGAACTTGAGCTGGCCGCGCTGGCCTTCGGCGCGGCCCTTGAACTCCGGATGGCTGCCCACCGCGAACCGGGTGACAGACGGATGGAAGGTCGGTTTGCCGTTGGTCGTGTGGGCGGCCAGGTCCGCGTGGCAATTCGTGCAATGCTGGTCGGGCACAGCGACCAGGGAGGCATTACGGCCTTGATGGTCGCGATGGCAGCTGGCACAGCTCTCGACGTCGCCTGGCTTCTGGTTCGGGTGGTGGGGCGGGCCGGCATGGCAGGCTTCGCAGCGGGCGTCGGCGGGCGTCCGGCCGCCGCCGGCCGACGACAGCCAGTGGCCGCCGCTGATCGGCGAGAACGGCACATGGCAGGCTTCGCAGTTCTCTTCCCAGGTGGCATGCACCGCGGCGAGCGGGCCGTGCGAATACTGCTTCTCGCCCTGGCTGCTGAAGAGCAAGCCGCTGGCCGCCCAGGCCCCGGCCGTGACCAGGGCGGCGATGGTCAGCACTCCCTTGACGCGCACGAGGCGGTCCGGGCTTTTGAAGTAGTCGAGCGGGATGCGCGCGGCGCGTTGCTTGCCGGTTTCTCGTGCGCTCATGTCAGCCTGCTCACCAGTATTTGAGGGCCACGCCGATATGGACGAACATCAGCAGGACGAGCGCTGCCGACAGCGGCAGATGCACCCAGAGCCAGCTGTGCAGCCAGAAGTGGAGACGGCGTTGCAGGTCCAGCTGCCGGCGCTGGGTACACAGTCCTTCGAGCGCGGCCAGCGGTTCGTGGGCGGCGGACGGCAGCTTGATCTTCACATCCTGGAACAGCACCGTCGCGCGGTTCGCCTGCCGCAACGGCGAACCGGACGCTGCTCCCTGCTCCAGATAAGGCCGCACTTCCGCGCGGAAGAAATCGCGGAGGGGTTCGGCGTCCGCCACCGGCGCGGCCGGCACGCTGGTGAGCAGCACTTTTCCCTGCACGCCGCCGACCGCGCGCAGCGCCCCGATGGTCATGGGCGCAGCGGCTTCGTCGGCGACCGCGACCGCCGCCGGTTGCGCGCCGGCAGCGGGGCCGCACACGGCCAGCACGAGCCGTTCGGCTTCCTCGGTTTGCTGTCGCATGACGTGCTCGATTTGCGAATAGATCGTCTCGGCGGGCACGGACTCCAGCATCCGCCGGGGCAGGAACTGTTGCAGGGCCAGGCCCCAGATGCCGCTGGCGATGACGATGATGAACAACACCATCAAGACCGTGCTGAGCTGTCCGCCGAGAACGAACCCGCTGTGCAGCACGATGAGCGGCACGCTGAGCAGCCCGAGCCAGATATGGGCGCGGAGCCAAACTTGCGTCCGGCCGATGCGCCAGGTGCGGACTTTTTTGCGCCACCAGAGCGCCATCTCGAAGAGGATGATGAGGCCGCCGACGACGCCGAACCAGAACCCCGGCAGGCTGCTGCCGCCAGGCCAGTCCGGCAAGCCCCGGCTGAAGGAGAAGTACCAGGCGACGGCACCGATGGCAGCCGCGAGAGTGGCGATGAACCACAGCCGATGCTGATGCCAGGTCTTCGGGTCGATCAGCATGCGTTGGTCCTCGGAGCCGGTGCGAAACGGGGTCGGGACTCGTTGCCGGAACGGCCCGCAGGGTGCTTCGCACAACGAGTCCCGAC
>JAEUIF010000459.1 GCA_016795185.1 Planctomycetia bacterium
GGAGAGGTAGTAGCCCAGTTCGCCAACGTCTTCGATCTCATCCTCATCGAGCAGACTGCCCTTGCGCACTTTGACCGCCAGCTGCGTGGCGTGGCCGTTGGGGTCTTCAATCGCCGCGACATCGAAGGTTAGCCGCGTGTACTTGAACTTCGTGGTCACCAGTTGGTCGCCGATCAGCAGCGTGCGATAGAACCGATCATCCCTGGAGCAACGCACCCGCCGCAACACGACGGCCTGCTTGAACGCGCGTCGATAGTCCTCGTCGGCGTCGCGCGGACGAAACAGATTCATGTGCCGGCTGGCGCCGAAGTCGAACATGTGCGTGATGAAGATCCCCGCAGTGAAGCGAGCGGTCGTCGTCCACACTCTGCCTTCACGATCCGCCGTGTGGAACTCACAGGCGAGCGCATCGGTCGGTTGCATCTTCTCCGGGTCGCGGAATTCGAGGCGCAGTTCCAGATCGCCCGCGAGCAGGCCCTCGGTGATTTCCAGGCTTCGGCCGTCGGTGGTCGGGTAGTGGGCGGTTCCCCAGGTCTCCCAGGCGACACGCATTCACTTGGCCTTTCATCGCTCCAGACGCTAGTGCAATCTCAAGGGAGTGGTTGCTCAACAGATTGTCTTTCAGGGTGCCATGCCCACGGCATTGCGTGGGCATGGGATGCTTGCAAGGATTCCATGCCCACGCAAAGCCGTGGGCATGGTACCCAAACCACTGATTGAGCAAGATGTCTCTTGCACCTGTACTAGCCGGTCATCCGCTGCTGCTCCAGGATCTCCGCGCCGTCCGCGATGCTGTAGCTGTAGCCTTGCTCGGTCAGGAACAGCTGCCGGTGGTGGGCGAAATCCAGCTCACGGGTGTCCCGCGTCACCAGCGTGTAGAAGTGAGCGACCTCGCCGCCGGTCTTGGGCCGCAGAATGCGCCCCAGCCGCTGGGCCTCTTCCTGCCGCGACCCGAAGGTGCCCGACACCTGGATCAGCACGTTGGCATCCGGGAGGTCGATGGCGAAGTTGCCGACCTTCGACAGAATCAGGTGCCGGACTTCACCCTTGCGGAACTTGTTGTACAGGTCTTCGCGCACCGTGTTCGGCGTTTGCCCGGTAATCAACGGCATGTTGAACCGCTTGCTCAGCCGACGCAGCTGCTTCAGGTACTGACCGATAATCAGCACCCGGCTGCCCTGGTAGCGCTGGAGCAGTTCGGCGATGACTTCGTCCTTGGCGGGGTTCTCGCTGGCCAGCCGGTACTTGTTGCGCCACTCGGCCACCGCGTATTCCATCCGCAACGGTTCCGGCAGGGCGACGCGCACCTCGGCGCAGGTCGCCTCCGCGATCCAGCCGCGCGTTTCCAGCTCGCGCCAGGGCACGTCGTACTTTTTTGGGCCGATCAGGCTGAAGACATCCTCTTCGCGGCCGTCCTCGCGCACCAGCGTCGCGGTCAGCCCGAGGCGGCGGCGGGCCTGGATTTGCGCCGTCACCCGGAAGACCGGCGCGGGCAACAGGTGGACTTCGTCATAGACGATCAGGCCCCAGTCGCGCTGGTCGAAGAGCTTGAAGTGCGGAAACTCTTCCTTCTTGTCCGGCCGGTGCGTCAGAATCTGATAAGTGGCGATGGTCACGGGCGCGATGTGCTTGCTTTCGCCGGTGTACTCGGCAATCTGGTCATCGGCGAGGTCGGTCTTGTCGAGGATTTCGCGGTGCCATTGCTTGACGGCGGTGATGCTCGTCGTCAGCACCAGGGTCGAGCGCTGCATCGCCGTCATGGCGGTGATGCCCACGATGGTCTTGCCGGCCCCGCACGGCAGCACGATGACGCCCGACCCGCCGCGCACGTCGCCGCCGGCATAGAAGACGTCGGCCGCGTCGCGCTGATAGTCGCGCACCTTGAACGGCAGCCCGGAGCGGGCCAACTCGCGCAGCTTGACCGGCAGCGGCGCGCCTTCGCTGTAGCCGGCGATGTCCTCGGCCGGATAGCCGACGGTAATCAGCGCCTGCTTGAGCACGCCGCGATGCGCCGGTTCGATCAGGAAGCTGGTTTCATCCAGGCGTTCGCCGAGATAGGGCTTGAGCTTGCCTTGCCGGGCCAGTTCTTCGAGCAGCGGCCGATCCGGGCAGACCAGCCGCAGCTTGGATTCGGCCAGCGGAGCGTCCGGCGCTCCCGCGTCGGCGGGAGGAGCGGGCGCCCGTTCGAGGCGCACCCGGCCATAGCGACTGACGGTATCCGCGATATCGGTCGGCAGGTTGGTCGGCAGGGGGAACTTGCTGTACTTGACGAGTACATCCACCATCTGCTGGGCTGACAGACCGGCGGCGGCGGCATTCCAGAGCGATAGCGGCGTAAGTCGATAAGTATGAATATGTTCGGGGCTTTTCTCCAGCTCGGCGAAGGGGGCCAGTGCGTCGCGGGCCTCGGCGTAACGCGGATTGTCTACTTCCACCAGGATCGAGCGGTCCCCCTGGACGATCAGGGGATTGCTTGGGTCGTAATTCATTATCCGCAAAGCCCTTGGGTTGGAAACCGCCAACGACCGGCAGGCCGCAAACTGAAGTGTAGTAGCTTCCCTGCGGGCGTGCAAGGCGAAGTGAAGCGGCACGACAGCGCTGGGGCGCGGGCGGATTCCTGGTGTTCTTCGTATGGGTAGTATCAGCGATCTGACTGGAAGTGCGCCAGAGTTGTCCGAGGTGAAGCCATGCTCGACCTGTCCGCGTTGTCCGCCGCGTTGCGTTCCGAGGGCCGTGTGTCGCGCCGCTTGTTTCTCGCTTACGGGGCAGCCCTGGCCGCCGTTCCCGTCCTCGGTGAGCGCGTGGTCGGCAGTGTGTTGCAGCAGCCGAAGTTCGCGGCCAATCCGTTTTCCCTGGGGATCGCCTCGGGCGACCCCAGCGCCGCCGGCGTCGTGTTGTGGACGCGGCTGGCGCCGAAGCCGCTGGACGAAGCCGGCGGCATGCCGCGCGAGAACGTCGAGGTGCGCTGGGAACTGGCCGATGACGAGGGCATGAAGACCGTGGTCAAAAGCGGCACGGCGGTCGCTAGCCCGCAGCTGGGGCATTCGGTCCACGTCGAGGCCGAAGGGTTGAAGCCGGATCGCTGGTACTTCTACCGCTTTCACTGCGGCGACGCGACCAGCCCCGTCGGCCGCACGCGGACCATGCCGGAGCGCTCCAGCGTGCCCGAGCGGCTCGACTTCGCTTTCGCTTCGTGCCAGAACTACGAACAAGGGTTGTTCACGGCCTACGAAAACATGGCCAAGGACGACCTCGACCTCGTGTTCCACCTGGGCGACTACATTTACGAATATCCGCACAATCCGAAGGCCAAGACACCGCCCGTGCGCATCCACGCCGGGCCGACCAAGGGCAAGCTCATCACGCTGGAAGACTATCGCAACCGGCATGCCCAGTACCGCACCGATGCCCTGCTGCGGAAAATGCACGCGCTCTGCCCGTGGGTCGTGACCTGGGACGACCACGAGTTCGACAATAACTACGCCAACGACGTCTCCGAGAAGAACGCTAATCCCAAGACGGCCGTCGATCCTGCCGTGTTCCTCGAACAGCGGGCCAACGCCTATCAGGCGTACTACGAGATGATGCCCCTGCGCAAGCGGTCGGTGCCCCACGGTCCCGATATGAAGCTCTACCGCACCCTCCGGTTCGGCCGGCTCGCGGAATTCCAGGTGCTTGACACTCGCCAGTATCGCACCGACCAGCCCAACGGCGACGGCGCGAAGGAACTGCGGGAAGAGGCCCTCAACCCCAAGAACTCGCTCCTGGGCGCGAAGCAAGCGAACTGGCTGAAGGCAGCGCTGCTGCGGTCCACCGGTGCCTGGAACGTGCTGGCGCAGCAGGTGATGATGGGCATGGCCGACGTTGCGGCCGGCGAACCGAAACGCTACTCGATGGACCAGTGGCCCGGCTGCGCCCACGAGCGCATGAAACTGATGCAGTGGATCGCCGACCGCAAGGTGCCCAACCCGGTGGTGCTGACCGGCGACATTCACTCCAACTGGGCGAATGACCTGCGCGTGGATGACCGCGAGCCGGAGACGCCAATCGTAGCGGCGGAATTCGTCGGCACGTCGATTTCCAGCGGCGGCAACGGGCAAAAGGAGCACAAGGAACTGCCCGCGCTCCTGGCGGAGAACCCGTTCGTGAAGTTTCATAATCGGCAGCGCGGGTACGTCCGCTGTGCGGTCACGCCAAAGGAATGGCGGAGCGACTACGTCGTGGTGCCGGACGTGCTGAAGGTGGGCGGCCCTGCCGAGGTGGCGGCGGCGTTCGTCATCGAAGCCGGCAAGCCAGGTCTCGCGAAAGCCTGATCGCTGGAGGAGATAGCACCACAACAAAAAGGCCCACGGGCAAACCCGTGGGCCTTTGGTCGTGGTATCCGTAGGCGGGCGCGCTCAGTTATCCCCCGCCTTCTTCTTCTTGAACTCCTCGAATTTCTTCTTCAAGTCTTCGGGGTTGATGTTCTTGTCCTTGAACAGCTCTTGCAGTTTCTGGCGGATTTCCTCGGGGTTGCCGCCGTTGGCCTTGAGGTCTTGCAACTTCTTCTTGAGTTCCTCGGGGTTGAAGTTGCCTGCGCCAGGCTTGCCCTTGCCCTTGCCCTTGAAGCCGCCCCCGCCAAAACCCTTGAACTCATCCGCGGACAGCGAACCGTCCTTGTTGGCGTCCAGGCGGTCGAACATGCCCTGCATGCCCTGGGCGATCTTGTCGGCCTTGTCCGCGCCGAGCTTGTCCTTGAGAGCATCGGCGAACTTGGAGAACTCTTCCTTGGTCACCTTGCCGTCGCCGTTGGCGTCCAGCTTCTTGAACATGGCATCCGGATCGCGCTTCTTTTCGGCTTGGTCGTCGGCGGCGTCTGCCGTGCCGATGGTCAACATGCTCACCCAGATCAAAGCGACGCCCGCGGTCCAGCGCTTCATGATCGTCTCCCGAGTAACGGTTTCGAGTGGCCGGAACAAGGGTCAAACCCCAGCGCGGGCGGCGCGGGCCGGTTAATTCTTTTCGCGTTCGCGATCCCGCATGAAGTAGCGTTCCTTGACGCGGTTCTTGGCGAGCTTGGCGGCCACGTCCTCGGGCAATTCCTCGAGGGCCCTTTCAAAGGCCTGGTACGCCTGCTTCAGTTCGCCCTTCTGAAAGGCAATCTGGCCGTTCTGCATGTGCATCAGGTAGGCGGCCTGCTTGCGCGCGAACTCGGCCTTGGCATCGTTGGGCACCAGTTCCAGCGCCTTCTCGAACGACTCCTTGGCTTCCTGGTACTTGCCCTTCTGGCCGGCAGTGCGACCCGCCGACATTGCCTTCTCGTACTGCTGCTTGACGCTCAGCTGCGGAGCGGTGCCGGGGTTGGTCGGCTGACGCTCGCCCAGGTTGATTTCATCCTTGGCCAGCGTGGCTTCGATCGACTTGACGCGCTTGTCGGCGTTGGCCTTGACGGTGCCGCTGGCGCTGGTTGCCGCCTGTTCGTACCATTCCTTGGCACGGAGGTAGAGGTTCTTCTTCGCCGGCGCGACCTTCTCGGCCTCGGCCAGTTTCCAGTATTCATCCGCCAGTTCGGCCTGCGGGCCAGGCTC
>JAEUIF010000527.1 GCA_016795185.1 Planctomycetia bacterium
GCTAAACCGTTTTGAGGTTCAGATCAAATCCAGCCGCCGCTTGGTCATCTTGGCCTGATTGCACTCGCGGCAGGTGCCGCGAATAATGAACGTGTGACCGCTGGCCTGGAAATGGTGCTGCTGGGCCACATCGCGAATGACCGATTCGATGGCCGCACTCTGAAATTCGATCTTCTTCTCGCACTTCTCGCAGACCAGGTGCTCGTGCTGCGGGTAGCCGTAGTCGTGCTCGTAGAACATGCGCGGGCCGAATTCCAGGCGGCGCAGTAGACCAGCATCCACGAGTTTCGCGAGCGTGCGATAGACGGTCGCCCGGCTCACGCCGAGTCCGTCGCGCTTCAGGTCTTCGATGAGTTGCTCGGCGTCGAAATGATCGTGCTGCGAGAAGATATAGTTGATCATGTCGCGCTGCTGGTCGGTGAAGCGCTGCGGCTTCGGCCGACTGGCCAGGTACTCCCGGAACTTGGCTTCCGGACTTTGCGACACGGCGACCGCTGGTAAGGACACGCTATCCACTCCCTTGAGGTCCCGAGACGGGTAATCGATAATAATTATCGATATTATACGGACGAGGTAAGCGACGGCCAAGCAGGGAAAAGCACTCGGAGTGCCGTGGACGGCCGCAGTTTTCCCCCAATCCTCACAGGATACATCGATGAACGCTGCACGCGGGTTCCTCTCACTGTTGCTCTGGGCGGCTACAAGTTTGCACGTCGCGGCGGCCGACCGGCCCAATGTCGTGATGATCGTCGGCGACGACCAGGGCTGGACCGATTTTGGCTTCATGGGCAGCAAGGTGGTGCAGACGCCGCACCTCGACAAACTCGCGGCCGAGAGTGCCGTCTTTCCCAATGGCTACACCCCCACGTCGCTGTGCCGGGCCAGCCTCGCCACTCTGCTGACCGGGCTCTACGGCCATCAGCACCGCATCTGTTGCAACGACCCGCCGGACGGCGTCGATCGCGCCAAGATGCACCCGTTCATCCAGAACGCTCCGGCCCTGCCGCGCTTGCTCAAGGAACTGGGCTATCGCAGCTTTCAGACCGGCAAGTTCTGGGAAGGCCATTTCCAGAACGCCGGCTTCACCGACGGCATGACCACCAAGGGCCGGCACGGCGACACGGGCCTGGTCATCGGCCGCGAGACGATGAAGCCGATCTACGACTTCATCCAGGCCGATCCGAAGCAGCCCTTCTTCCTCTGGTATGCGCCCATGATGCCCCACGAACCGCACAACCCGCCGGAACGCCTACTGAAGAAGTATGCCGTCGAGGGCCGCAATCCGAAGCTGGCGAAATACTACGCCATGTGCGAATGGTACGACGAAACCTGCGGTGAGCTGCTGGCCTGGCTGGAAAAGCAGAAACTGGCCGACAATACCCTGGTTGTGGTCGTCACGGATAATGGCTGGATTCAGGAAACCGGCGCGGTGAAGACGACGCGCGGCAACTTCGCGCCCAAGAGCAAGATGTCGCCCTACGACGGCGGTCTGCGTACGCCGATCCTGCTGCGCTGGCCGGGCAAGACAAAAGCCGGTCGGTACGATGATCTGGTCTCCACCATCGACCTGGTGCCCACCATGCTGACCGCTTGCGGCGGCAAACCACCGAAGGAAATGCAGGGCTTGAGCTTGCTTGATGCCGCGGCCGGCAAAGGCCAGCTGGCGCGCGACGCGGTGTTCGGCGAGATCTTCGTGCATACCGCCGTCGATATCGACAAGCCGGCCTTGAACCTCACGCACCGCTGGGTGCGGCAAGGCGACTGGAAACTGATCTGGTTCGAGGAGAAGAAGGCCGCCGAGCTTTACAACGTGGTTGACGACCCGTTTGAAGGGAAGGACCGAGCCAAGGAGCAGGCCGACAAAGTCAAGCAACTGACCCAGGTGCTGGATCGTTGGTGGCAGGGCCGCTGACGGTCGTCCTGAGGCCCGCTTGGCGTCGAAGCGTGAGAGTCGGCATATGAGCAAGCACATCGGCCGCAAGCAGCGCTGGCGGCAGGAAAGCGAAACGCTGTACCTTTCCGAATTTGGCCGCGTGGCCTTCCGTGAACGCGCGTGGTTCGGCCTGCTCGATTACCGCACCATGACGCTCGGCGACGACCAGTTGCCGCACTGGGAAGCGCATCACCTGCGCCTGGGGCCGTTCAAGCGTCCGCGCAACGCCATGCTCGCGTTGGAGCAAGAAGCGACCGTACTGCGCAACCGGCACGGCGACCACGTCCTGTTCGGCGAGCAGCTCTGGGCGGAACAGTAGGCGGAGAAGGTGCATCATGGACGCGGAACACCTGCAAGCCAGCGCTGAGCGCGATCAACTCTGGGCGAGTCTGCGCCAGTTGCGCCCGCACATCGAGGCTCTGGCGACGGGCAACGCCACGGGCAGCCCGCTCGAAAAACAGGTCATTGAATTGCTCGCGAAAATCGTCCTCGCGGAGCTGGACTACCGGGCGCGCGACTGATTGTTGCGCAGTGGACTGCTGATGCCCTGGTACGTCCGTTCCAGGCGGCCTAGGAGCCTGTGCGAAAAGGGGTCGGGACTCGTTGTGCGAAGCACCCTGCGGGCCGTTCCGGCAACGAGTCCCGAC
>JAEUIF010000504.1 GCA_016795185.1 Planctomycetia bacterium
CCAGGGCATGGATATCACCATCGTCACCTCGACGCACAGCGACGACGAGGCCCGCGAACTGCTCCGCCTGTTCGGCATGCCGTTCCGGGAAAGTTGAACTGGACGCTCTTGGACTTGGAAGCGAACGCCAATGGCCATTACCTCCAAACGAGTGCGGTTCAAGCGCCAGCTGAAGAAGCTGGAGCTGAACAAGCAGAATCCGGAAAAGAACAAGCTGCGGCCGCGCGACAAGATCCGCATTCGGCTTCGCTGCAAGATGTGCGGCCGGCCGCGCGCCGTCTACCGGAAGTTCGGCATCTGCCGGATTTGCTTCCGCAACCTGGCCAGCGACGGCCTGATTCCCGGCGTCCGCAAGGCCAGCTGGTAAGGAGCAGCAACTGCCATGATGACCGACTCTGTCGCCGACATGCTGACCCGCATCCGCAACGCTGCCCGCATCGAGCGGCCGGCCGTGGAGATGCAGGCGACCAACCTGCGCAAGAACATCGCGCAGGTCCTGAAGGACGAAGGTTTCGTGCTGGACTACCACGTCGGCGCTTACGGCACCGATGAGCAGGGCCAGGCGGTGTTTCGTCCGCTGGCCGACATCAAGGACATCCCGAAGCCGGTGCTGCGGGTTTACCTGAAGTACGGCCCCGAAGGCGAGAAGGTGATTCGCACCATCAAGCGCGCCAGCCGCCCGGGTCGCCGGCTCTACTGGCGGCATGCGCAGCTGAAGCCCATCCTCGATGGACTGGGCATCGCCATCCTCAGCACCAGCAAGGGCGTGATGAGCGACCGCCGGGCGCGGGCTGAACGGCTCGGCGGCGAATTGCTCTGCACCGTCTGGTGAGCAGTGCCCTGGTTCGAGGCTTATGCGGTCAGGCTTATTCGCCTGACTTGACTATCGAGTCAGGCTGGCAAGCCTGACCCACGGCAAACGGCCGCCGGGCTGGTTTGCCTCAGGAGGTCAGTCCCGTGTCCCGTATCGGCAAGCAGCCCGTGGCCATCCCCGCTGGCGTCAAGGTGAACATCGCCGACGGCCAGGTGCGCGTCGAAGGCCCCAAGGGCAAGCTGGAAATGTCCTTCCACCGCAACATCAAGGTGGAGAAGGACGGCGACAAGGCCATCAAGGTCACGCGGCCCGACGACGAACGCCTCAACCGTTCGCTGCACGGCCTGACCCGCAGCCTGATCGCCAACATGATTGAAGGCGTCACCAAGGGCTTCGAGCGCCGCCTGAAGATCGAGGGCGTCGGCTACCAGGCCCGCCTGGACAAGAAAGTCCTCGTCCTGGTCGTCGGCTACGCCAACTCGGTCGAGATGCCGCCACCGGACGGTGTGACCGTGGAACTGGCGGACCCGACCACGATCGTCATCAAGGGCGCGGATAAGCAAAAAGTCGGCCAGTACGCCGCCGAGGTCCGCCAGGTGCGCAAACCCGAACCGTACAAGGGCAAGGGCATCCGTTACGAGAACGAACAGGTGCGGCGCAAGGAAGGCAAGTCCTTCGCGACCAGCGGTTGATATGGTGGCGCGGCGGCGTATATCCCCGCCGTCGCATGAACGGCGAGCGGCGGGGTTTATCCCCGCCGTCCGATTCCTTCACGAGTGCAGAGCCCACGGCTGGCAACTCCTCCGTGGACCTGAGAGAACCGAACCATGGATCGTCAACGCACGAAATTGCGGCAGCGTGTACGTCGTCGGCATCACGTCCGCAGCAAGATCACGGGCAACCCCGAACGGCCTCGGCTGACCGTGTTCCGCAGCTCAAAGCACATCTACGCCCAGCTGATCGACGACCTTCAGGGCGTCACGCTGGTGTCCGCGAGCAGCGTGCTGGCGGATGTGAAGAGCGGCACGCCTTATGGCGGCAACATCAAGGCCGCCCAGGCGGTCGGCAAGAAGCTCGCCGAGCTGGCCAAGGAAAAGGGTATTCACAAGGCAGCCTTCGACCGTGGCCACTACCGCTACCACGGCCGCATCCGGGCGCTGGCGGATGCGGCCCGCGATGCAGGGTTGCAGTTCTAACATTCGGTTCCGAAACTTCGCGAAACCGCGAGCGCGATCGCATCCGCTGGTGGGTTCGCGAAGCGAATCTCCGAGCAGGAAACTATCATGGGACGAGACCGAGACCGTGAATCCCGACACTCCGATTTTGAAGAGCGCGTCGTCAAGATTCGCCGCTGCGCCGCGGTGGTCAAGGGCGGCCGTCGCTTCAGCTTCAACGCCCTCGTCGTCGTCGGCGACAAGCAGGGCCGCGTCGCCTTCGGCTACGGCAAGGCCAACGAAGTGCCGCCCTCGGTCGAAAAGGCTGTCAAGGACGCCACCGGCGCCAT
>JAEUIF010000536.1 GCA_016795185.1 Planctomycetia bacterium
GAGCCTGCTGTTCGTGGTGTCGGTGGCTGGCCGTTTCAACAGCGGGCTCACGCCCGCCGCTCGCCAAGAAGTGATTGGCGACCGCGTCCGGAAAATGTCAGCGAGCCATCGAACAAAATGCCCGACACGATCCAGTGCCCGTTCTGTTCGCGCAAGCTCCAGTTGCCCCTGGAAGTGCAGGGCCAGACGGTGCAGTGCCCTGGTTGCGGGCACAGGTTCGTGGCCAGCCTCGGTACCACGGAGCCGGTAGCCGCGCCGGATACAGCGCACGCGGAACTGTACGAACACGTCAGCGAGACGCAGCCAGCCGCCATCGTGGCACCGCTGCCGTCGCTGAGCATCACCGAGGAGCCACCGCCGCGCGACCTGGAAGAGCTGCCCGAAGTGCCTATTCGGGAAGCCGGGTGCCTGGCAGACTGGCAGCAGGTACGGCAGGGTGTAACTTGGCTGTATCACGGCGTGGTAATCGGGATCGTTACATCAGTGTCATTGATGTGCCTGAGCTGCGTCTATGCTAGCAGACTCGGATACGGTTCTCCGTCCACGGTGATACCCACGATGTTGTTCGAGTTGATGCTGTTGGGCGGACTTACAAGCGTCACGCTGCAAGTGGTCGGGCAGGTCATGTGCCTCCGCTCGCCAGTGGATCAATCAGGGCGAATAAGAGCCTATATCAGCATGCCACTATTGCTACTGGGTTTGGGAGTCCTCTTGTTCGGGTGGATACTTGCTATGAACGAGGGCGACGCGCGGCTGAGGGTAGGCGTACTGGCGGCCAGCCTGGGCTTATTGATCCTGCTGGTGCAGCAGTTGTTCTTTCTGCTCCACCTGCGAGGAATTGCGCGAACCATGCGGCAACTGGAACTTGGCGTGTCGCTACGTCAGCTGTACCTGTTCCTCGCCAGCATCATCGTGGTATTTGTTCTCATGTGGGGAACGGTATTCACGTTCATTCTCGCGACCAACTCGCAAAATCCCAGCTCGCTCAATTACATCATCGGATTGGTGATCTGGTTTCTGGTTTGCGCGCTCATGATGATGTTTCTGCTCTACGTGGCCTGGTACGTTCACGTGTTATCCGAGTTGCGCGGTGCAGTGACTGACCACATCCGCCAACGGGAACGTCACACCCGATAGCCATTGCCCTCCGGCTCGACCTTCACCGCGCCGTTGACGATCACGCACCAGGCCCGGCCGCGGACCTTCCAGCCGCCGAACGGGGAATTGCGGCTCTTCGAGCGAAACTTCTGGCAATCAATCGTCCATTCGGCCTGCGGGTCAATGATGGTCACGTCGGCCGGCGCGCCGGGCTTCAGGGTGCCGCGGTCGATGCCGATGATCTGCGCCGGCTTGATCGTCCGCCGTTCGATGACTTGCGGCCAGGTCAGATGGCCCGGTTCGATCAGCGATACCACGCAAATGGGCAGCAGCGTTTCCAGGCCGACGATGCCGTTCGGCGCCTGGTCCAGCTCGCGCATCTTCTTTTCCGGCGCGTGCGGTGCGTGGTCGGTGACGATGGCGTCGAGCGTGCCGTCCTTCAACCCTTCGATCATCGCTTCCACGTCCGCTTGCGTGCGCAGCGGCGGCGACATCTTGAAGTTGCTGTCGAAGGTCCGCAGACAGGCGTCCGTCAGGGTGAAGTGATGGGTGCAGACTTCGCCCGTCACTTTCACGCCGCGTTCCTTGGCGCGGCGGATCAGGTCCACGCTGCCGGCCGTCGAAACGTGCAAGATGTGCAGCCGGCCGCCGGTGATCTCGGCCAGGGCGATGTCGCGGTGGACCATGACCTCCTCGGCCGCCGCCGGCATGCCGCGCAGCCCCAGGCGCATGCTCTCGAAGCCCTCGTGCATGACGCCGCCGCGCGTCAGTTCGAGGTCTTCGCAGTGGTCCATCACGGGCTTGTCGAACATCTGGCAGTATTCGAGGGCGCGGCGCATGATCTCGGCCGACATCACCGGCGTGCCGTCGTCGGTGAAGGCCACCGCGCCGCCCTTGACCAGCCCGCCGATCTCGGCGAGTTCCTTGCCCTCGCGGCCCTTGGTGATGGCCCCGATGGGAAAGACGTTGGCATTCCCTGCACGTTCGGCTTGCAGGTAGACGAACTCGGCCGCCGCCTGGCTGTCCAGCGCCGGCTCGGTGTTCGGCATGCACGCCACCGAGGTGACGCCGCCCGCCAGCGCCGCCGCCGTGCCGGTGGCGATGGTCTCGTCCTCCTCGCGGCCCGGCTCGCGCAGATGGACATGAATGTCGATCAAGCCGGGGGAGACAATCTTGCCGGTAGCGTCGATGGTGCGGTCGGCGCGCAGGTCCGGCCGCGGCCCGATGCCGAGCAGGCGGCTATCTTGCAGCCACAGCTCGCCGACCTCGTCCAGGTTCTGCGACGGGTCGATGATGCGGCCGTTGGTGATGCGGAGGATGGTCATGAGATTAGGTCGGTGGATGGAGTACGATTGTTCAATCACCGGAATGAGGTTACAATTCGAGCATGACGCCCGCCAATTTCAACCGAGTGGTGCGCCGCTTCAACCAGCGAACACCGTTCCACCCCTTCACGCTGGAATTGCTGAGCGGCGCGCGCCTGGAAGTCAACCATCCGGAAGCCATGCGAGTGTATCGGAACGGCCTGATCCGGGTGCGTAGCTCCAGCAGCGTGTACTCGGTCTTCGAGGTGACCGAGATCGTTCGATTCATCTCAGCCACCGGTATCACCTAAGAGGAGAGCGAACGCGATGATGAAGCCCACGGAATTCGAGCAAGCGGTCAATGCGTTTCGCCACCGCCAGCCGTTCAGGCCCTTTGTGATCGAACTCGACGGCGGCGAGCGCATCATCGTGCGCGATCCCCAGGAGCTTTCTTGCTGCTATGGCGGCGCGGACTACGAAGGTCCGACCGACGATGATTTCGCCTTTATCGAGTGCTACGAAGTCCGCCAGGTCGTCGAGTTGGCGGAAGCACAGCCCGCCTCGTAAGTTCATTCTTTCGGCAGCAGCACATCTCTCGGCAGAAACCGCAGCAGCAAGGTCCGCTGCACGAACTGGTCGATCAGCTTCTCGGTCTTCTCCGCCAACTCCTTGCCACGATTGTACAGCGATTGATCGACCGGCTGCTTCTGGGCCGCCACGTCGTCGATCAGGCCCGTGGCGGCTTTGCTGCTTTCGGTCACTTCGCTTTTCATCCCCCAACGGGTCGGCCGTCCGGTGAACGGCGCGGCCTGCCAGCGCAGGTCTTTCAGGTGGTCGCGCACCGTCGTCGGGTTGTCGGCGTGGCTGGTGGTGTACTGCGTGGTTTTCGAGCCGACGTTGTGCGCCATGGCCAGCGTCACCAGGTTCGTCATCCACCAGAGTTCGTGGGCGAAGACCAGCAGCAGGGCCAGGCCGATGAGCCGCACCACCCAGGCGCCGGGGCCGTGCTTGGCTTCCTTGCGGAAGAAGGGCGTGATGACCAGATCGAGCGCCTCGCCGAGCAGCGCTCCGGCAACAGCGCCCAGCAAGCCGCCGACCACCCCGCCGGCAGCGCCGTTGTCCATGCCGCCGTAGACAGCGCCGGCGACGAGTCCGGCCAGTGCCACCAGGAATGCGAAGTTTGCCAGCATGGCTACCTCGGGCGTTCAGGCGAGCGGCGGGCGTGAGCCCGCTGTTGGTATGGCCAGAAACTGACACTGCAAACAGCGGGCTGACGCCCGCCGCTCGCCCGCAATGGATCTACCCCATCGACGCGCCGCACAGCAGCGTCAGCACCGCCATGCGCACCGCCAGGCCGTTGGTCACCTGTTGCAGCACGGCGGAGTGCGGGCCGTCGGCCACGTCGGGCGTCAGTTCCACGCCGCGATTGATCGGGCCGGGGGCCAGCAGCAGCAAGTCCGGCTTGCCGCGGCGCAGGCGTTCGTTGTTGAAGCCGAACAGGTCGGCGTACTCGCGGATCGACGGAAACAGCCCGCTGCGCTGCCGCTCGAACTGGATGCGCAGCACGTTGATGACATCGCAGCGCGGCAGGATGTTGTCGAGACAATAGGCGACCTCCACACCCATCTGCGGCATCCACGGCGGGACCAGGGTGGACGGCCCGCAGACGATCACCTTCGCCCCCAGCTTGGTCAGTGCGTGAATGTTGCTGCGTGCCACCCGGCTATGGGCAATATCGCCGACCAGGCCGACCGTCAGCCCCTCGATGCGGCCCTTGGCGCGGCGGATGGTGAAAACGTCGAGCAGGCCCTGCGTCGGGTGCTCGTGCGCACCGTCGCCCGCGTTCACCACCCCGCAGGCCAGGTGCCGGGCGAGCAGGTAGGGCGCGCCGGGGGAAGAGTGCCGGACGACCATCAGGTCCGCGCCCATCGCCTCGATGTTCTTGGCCGTGTCGATGAAGGTCTCGCCTTTCGACAGGCTCGAACTCGACGCGGTGAAGTCGATGGTGTCAGCGCTCAGCCGTCGCGCCGCCAGGCTGAAGCTGGTGCGCGTGCGCGTGGAAGGCTCAAAGAACAGGTTGACGACCGTCTTGCCCTTCAGCTCGGTGCGCTTCTGGCCGGGCAACTGGCTGAACTCGGCAAATTCCTCGGCGGTGTCGAGAATGGTTTCGAGTTCCGGCCGGCTCAGATCTTCCAGGCCGAGCAGGTGGCGCTGGTGCCACGTCCGCGATTTGCCGACCGGCCTGGCGGTATCGATGCTCACGGCTCGCTCCTGATTCAGGAGTCAGGAGGCAGGAGTCAGGAGGCAGGGACAGGAGGCAGTTGCACTTTAAGCAACCTGTTTCTGTGCTCACGTATGCTCTCCATCGCACGGCCCTGTTCTCGGACTACCGTCCTCTGGCTCCTGGCTCCTGACTCCTGTTCCCTGATTCCTGTATCTTGTTCCCGCACACCTGATGCCTGGTGGCAGGATACTGGCCGCCTTGGGGGGGCGACAAGCAGATTTATGCCGGGATGTCGGCCGCTGGCAGCCATGCTGCGGATTCTGCCGTCTTTGCCGGCGCGGTTTGGCGTATCATGGACGGCAGACCCCACAACAACGACCGCGAATCTGCCATGAGCCAGACCCGGAAGAAGACCCACTGTTACGAGTATCCCCGGCCGGCGGTGACGGTGGACGTCGTCGTCGTGACGCGGGCCGCGCCGCGCCGCGTGCTGCTGATTCGCCGCCAGGGCGAACCGTTCGCGGGCTACTGGGCGATTCCGGGCGGCTTCGTGGATGAGCATGAAACCCTCGAAACCGCTGCCCGCCGGGAGTTACATGAGGAAACGGGCGTGGACGTGGGCGCTTTGCAGCCATTGCAGGCGTTCGGCGACC
>JAEUIF010000562.1 GCA_016795185.1 Planctomycetia bacterium
CTGAGCAAGGGCGACAGCCCGGTGCAGTACCTCTACGTCTCGCTGGACGGCTTCACCAATGATGTGAAGAAGATCGGCGTGCCCACGTTCGCCAGCGGCGCGACCTTTCAGATGAACGTGGCGAACCTGAATGTGTTCTCGAATGTCCCCGGCATCATCACCGGGACGGGGTTGACCACGGGCAATATCGAGTTCTGGCCCAACAACTACGGCGGCAACAACGGCAAGAACGTGCCCGGCGCCAGTCCCCACAAGCACGATTTCGGCGACCAGTTCGGCACTCCGCAGGACGGCTACGGCTGCATGCAGGTCCACAACTACGCCGCCAAGCAGTCGCTGTTCGTGGTGAACCACTGGCGCGCGGGTGCCAAGGCCGACCTGGGCATCGGCAACAATCCGGACGCCAACGGCCATCCGGACTGGACCTTTTCCAAGAACGCCGACAGTTACCGCACGAAACGGCTGCGCATGCTGGTGCGCTGCCCTTGAAGTCGGCGAACCGAGGCAACTCACGTAGGTCAGGCTTTCCAGCCTGACACACATGTCAGGCTGGAAAGCCTGACCTACGGCACAGCCCTTCAACAGTCCTCCGCACGACCTTCATCGCACTTTCACAGCCTTCGGGCGGGCCATCCATATCCCTTCTCACCAGGAGGGAATGTCATGACCGCTTTCGCTGGGCGTATCCTGTTCCTGGGCTTCGGGGCGGTGGCGCGCTGTACCTTGCCGATCTTGCTGGATCACATTCGAGTCGATCCGGCGAAGATCACCATCATGGACTTCGAGCCGAACGAGGCGGCGCTGCGGCCCTGGGTCGGCAAGGGCATGACCTTCGTGAAGGACCGCATCACGCCGGAGAACCTGGGCACGGTCCTGGGACGGCATCTCGCGGCCGGCGACCTGCTCATCGACCTGGCCTGGAACATCGACTGCTGCGAGATCGTGCAGTGGTGTCATGTCCGCGGCGTGCTGTACATCAACACCTCGGTCGAACTCTGGGACCCCTACGCGGGTGGCGACGGCAAGCACCCCACCGAGCGCACCCTCTACTGGCGGCACATGAACTTGCGCCGGCAGATGGCCAGCTGGCAGTCGGCGGGGCCGACGGCGGTGCTGGAACACGGAGCCAATCCTGGACTCATCAGCCATTTCACCAAGCAGGCGCTGCTCGACATCGCCGAGCGCGCGCTGGTCGACCAGAAGTACGCGGGCGCTGCCGCCGAACGGCTCAGCCAGCACCTCCAGAATCGCGCGTTCAATCACCTGGCGCATCAACTCGGCGTCAAGGTCATCCATTGCAGCGAGCGCGACACGCAGATCACCAACCGGCCCAAGGAGGTCGATGAGTTCGTCAACACCTGGAGCGTGGAGGGTTTTCGCGAGGAAGGCACGACCACGGCCGAGATGGGCTGGGGCACGCACGAGAAGGAACTGCCGGCCTTCGCCTTCACACATCCCGACGGGCCGAAAAGCCAGATTTGCCTGGCGCGGATGGGCATGAACACCTTCGTGAACAGCTGGGTGCCGCCCAATCACTACATCGTCGGCATGATCGTCCGCCACGGCGAAGCGCTGAGCATCACCGAGAAGTTGACGGTCTGGGAGGGCGACCGCGCCGTCTACCGGCCCACGGTGCATTACGCTTACTGTCCGTGCGACAGCGCCATCGCCTCGCTGCACGAACTGCGCGGCACGGACTACCGTTTGCAATCGCGCATCCGCATCATGACGGATGAGATCATCAGCGGCGCGGACATCCTGGGCGCGCTGCTCATGGGCCACCCGTATCAATCCTGGTGGTGCGGTTCGGACCTGAGCATCGAGGAATCGCGCCGCCTGGTGCCGCACCAGAACGCCACGACCATGCAAGTGGCCATCTCCGTGGTCGCGGCCTGCATGTGGATGATCGACCACCCGAATCTGGGGGTGCGCATGCCGGACGACCTGCCGCACGATTTCGTGCTGAAGGTCAGCAAGCCCTATCTGGGGAACTACATCTCGACGCCGTCGGACTGGACGCCGTTGAAGCACTACACGAACTTCTTCCCCGGCTACAACCGGCCGCAACTGGATACCGACGACCCCTGGCAGTTCAAGAACTTTCTGATCACCGATGGCGATTAGTCAGTACGTCGGGCTTTCCAGCCCGACTAGAAGCGCCATATCGCCTGCCGCGCCCGCTGCGATGTGAGGGCATCGCGGGTGCGACGGTCGGGCTGGAAAGCCCGACGTACAAGGGCAGTGCAGTCCCATCGATCCGGAGCACCCATGGACCACAAGACCCTGCTGCGTCTGGCGAAGACGCACGGCACGCCGCTGTTCGTGGTGGACCACAAAGTCCTGCGCGAGAACTATCTCCAGTTCCGCAAGCACATGCCGCGCGTGCAGGTCTATTTCGCGGTCAAGGCCAACAGCGATCCGGAAATCGTCAAGACCTTCTATGAAGCGGGCGCCAGCTTCGACGTGGCCAGCGTGGCCGAGTTCCTCACCGTCCACGCGCTCATCAAGCACTTGCCGGCGAAGCAACGGCAGGACTTTATCTGGGACAAGATCATCTACGCCAACCCGATCAAGGCCATCGAGACCTTGCAGCAGCTGGACCCCTACAAGCCGCTGGTGACCTACGACAACCATGAGGAGGTCGTCAAGATCGCCCGCTACGCGCCGCATTCCGGCCTGGTACTGCGGCTGCGCGTGCCCAACACCGGCTCGATGGTCGAACTGTCGAGCAAGTTCGGCGCGCTGCCAGGCGAGGCCGTCGATCTGATCGCCTTCGCCCACAACAACAAGCTGGTGGTCGAGGGCCTGAGCTTTCACGTGGGCAGCCAGTGTACGAACCCGCAGAACTACGTGCAGGCCCTGCACCTGGCGGCGAGCATCTTCGCCGAGGCCAAATCGCGTGGCTTCGACCTGAAGCTGCTCGACATCGGCGGCGGCTTCCCGGCCCACTACGACGCCACCGTGCCGGCCTTCAAGAGCCTGGCCAAGACCATCAACGCCGAGTTGGATCGGCTCTTCCCGGCCCCGATTGAAATCCTGGCGGAACCAGGCCGCTTCCTGGTAGCGTCGGCGGCAACCGCCGTGGCCAAGATCATCGGCAAGGCGGTGCGCGGCGGGAAGCTGTGCTACTATCTCGACGACGGTGTTTACCACACCTTCAGCGGCGTGATCTTCGACCACTGCCAGTATCATTTGCAGAGCTTCAAGAAAGCACCGACACAACTCTGCTCGGTATTCGGCCCCACCTGCGACGCGCTGGACACCATCAGCCTGGCCGAGCAGCTGCCCGACCTCGACTTGGGCGAATACGTCTTCAGCGAGAACATCGGCGCCTATTCGGCAGCCAGCAGCACGTCCTTCAACGGCTTTCCACCGGCGAAGGTGATTCATCTGAATCAGTGATGCCGGCGTGGCAGCGGGCCATCGTAATCCCGTGGAACGCCGCGCCGTGCGCTGGTAACATACACGCAGTTACTCGAACCGTTTTTGCCGTGCGGAGAGTTGTCAGGTGCCCGCCCGGACCTTCGACTACGCCGACTATCACCGAACAGTCATCGGCTTTCACGGAACGACCACGACGACCGCGGACGATCTCGTTTCCGGAAAAGCATTCAAGCCCAGCGAAAGCGACGACGATTGGTTCGGCAAGGGCATCTATTTCTGGGAGTACGCCCCCAAGCAAGCTTGGTGGTGGGCTAGGCAGTTCAAGAAACACACGCACCCTGCGGTCATCGGCGCGATCATCCGACTGGGAAATTGCTTCGACTTGCTCGATCCGGTGAACGTGCAAACCTTGAAGGAGTTCAAGGAATTGATGGTCGGCGAGATGACAGCAGCTGGCCTGGATGCGCCGAAGAACTTTCGCCAGCACAAGAAACTGGATTGTGCGGTTTTCAACTACTTCTATCAGCAGGCCGAGGTTCTCAAGCCCATTGACTCAGCCAGAGCGGTCTACGTGCCGACCCGCAACGACAAGCGTGCCTGGCAGGGGAGTTGGATATATGAAGAAGCCCACATCCAAATCTGCGTCCGCAACCCCAGCAACATCCTTGCCGTCTGGCACGTCCGTGCCGACGGACGCTACGGCAAATGACCAGCCGCCGAAGAAGAAGCCAAAGGGCAAATTCGATGCGGTACTCCGGAAAGTGAAGTCGATGGACGCCCAGCAGTTCCGCCAATCACTGGTGGCCGCCGGTATCATCGACGACGCCGGGAAACTGACGGAAAAGTATCGGTAAGTTGGGGCTACTCAATGGCGATGGTAAGGCGTAAGGGCGACATCCTAATGGTCTCCTGGGTCGTCGGGCCCAAGCACTTGTGGCTCGGCGTCAAGTTCGCCCGCAAGCCCGTTGTGCCCACGGTCGCCAAGCACCCATCGATCGGAAACTGCTGCCACGGCGAGATTGACCAGAGCCAACTCGTTGCCGCCGTCGTGGCCGGAGCGAGCGAGTACGATCTGCATCCGGAGCGCATCGAGTACGTTGAGAACGATTCTCCAGCGTACAACCTCTACGCTCACTGCGCCCGGCTCCTTGCCGAATACGCTACGAAGGACGCGGCCCCACTTAACCATTGAACCGGTGGGGCATCGCCGCCGTCAAGGCAGCACTTCGACAGGAATATCAGGAAAAGCGCTCAAGCGATGGTCATTGGTGAGGAACAGACCACAGTTGCCTTCGAGCGCCGCCGCGAGGTGCAGCGCGTCGGCCAGCTTGTGATTGTGGACTGCCCGAATGCGACAGGCACGCTCGTAGACGGCGGTCGGCAACGGCATCCGCACCATGTCGGAGGCGGTTAGAAATGCTTCCATGTCGGCCAGTTCGACTACATCGCCTAGGCGGATCGGTTTCACCCGACACTCCAGCCACGTCAAATCGCTGATCGCCGGTTGGTCGCCGTCCGCGAGCATTCTGGCCAGGCGTGCCCTGGCCCTGGCTTGGAAGGATGCTGCGCCGGCGACGGCGTAGATGCAAATGACGGAATCCAGGTAGATCAGCATCAGGGGCGATCCGATTTCTGGGGTTGCGTGGCTGTATTGTTCCAAATCGTTTGCCACCGTTCCTCAGCAGCGTCGTCTTCGTTGCGTAACTGCGTGATCTGGGCAGCCATCTCTTCGTCCGTCATTGGCGTGCGGCCGCGCAGTGACTGTTCTCGGTGGATGCGGTCGAGCACTTCCACCATCGTTGGCCCGGAGTTCGGTCTTGTGGGCTGCACGGTCACGGTGACGCGCCCCGGCGGCAGCGCGAGTTTCGTTTCCAGCTGCAAGGTCAGGCCGTCCGGCTGAAGAGTGGCCTCTACCGTGATTGGTGGTGCGGTCATGATCGATCCCGTCTGTCTGAAGCGCTTCGATCTCGGAGCGATAAACACCGCGTATCGAGTTGTTAGAATTCTATCCAGTTCGACGCACCGCACACAACCTGCCCACGCGACCGTCCCACCAGGGTTGTTCTTTCGAAGCCGCAAGCGGCCATACGCGCGACCAATCTATCGATAGCGCCGGATCGTCTTATTCCGGGGGATATTGCGCCGCCGGACGGCGCAAGTTCCGCGTGTGGCTTCGTCCTTTGTCGGATATAATTCCGGGAGAGCGCGCGCCCCGCCGTGCTAAACCGCAAGCGGTGTAAGGGAGAGGAGTCCGCCGATGCCCGCTACCCAGGCCCCCGTCAGCCGCCAGGTCCAGCCGACCAAGCACGAGGCGTTCGTCGAGCAGGAAATCCAGCGGGCCGTCGGCAGAATCCGCCTTTTCGATATCCTCGGCGCGCTCTTCGGCCTGGCCATCCTCACGCTCGGCTACGGCCTGGGCATGATCCTGCTCGACCGCTGGCTGGAGTTTCCCGCGCTGGTCCGGCAGCTGGCCTTCGGCGGCTTTGTCATCGGCGCGGGGCTGTATCTCTGGTTCGCGCTGGTGCGGCCGTTACTGCGCGTGGTGAATCCGTACTATGCCGCCAAGCAGGTCGAGCAATCGCTGGCCGTCTCCAAGAACAGCCTGATGAACTACCTCGACCTGCGCGAGCAGAAGCTGGTGCCGGCCATCAAGGCGGCCGTCGGCCTGCGCGCCGCGCACGACTTGAAGCAAACCAACCTCGAAACCGCGATTTCCGGCAAGCACGTCCTCTGGCGGGGCGGCATCGCCACGCTGCTTTTCGTCGCCACGCTGGTCGTCTTCATCATCTTCGGGCCGCGCCAGTTCCTGTCGCTGTTCCAGCGGACTTACGGTTCGTGGGTGTTCGAGAGCGCCGTCCTCACCCGGACCACCGTCCGGATGGTCACGCCGGAAGGCGGCCATGCCGTGGTGCCGGTGAATCAGTCGGTCCTGTTCGTCGCGCATGTCGGCGGTCGGGTGCCGCGCCCGGAAGATGCGGACGCCGTCAAGCTGCTGTTCCGCTACAGCCAGGACGAGCCGGTCTACCAGGAACGCCGCCTGAGTCGCGGCGACAGCGACAACGAATGGACCTTCCGCCTGCCGGCTTTCGAGGTCCACAATGGCTTTTTCTACCAGATCAAAGCCGGCGATGCCGAGACTCCAGAGTATCAGATTCAGGCCACCGCCGGCCCCGTGGTGACGGATGTGGAAGTCACCTGCACGCCGCCGCGGTACGTCCATCGGCCGCCGCAGACGAGCAACGAACGCAACCTGCGCGAGCTGCGCGGCACGCAAGCGTCGCTGCTGGTGCGCACTAATCGCCAGGTCAAGGAAGGCCGGCTGTTTGTCGAGCCCGCGAAGCAGACCATCGTCGCGGAACTGGTTCCCGGTGATCCATCGGCCCTGCGCTTCAAGCTGACGCTCGACCAGGACGGCAGCTACCGCATCCGCTTCGTCACGGTGGAAGGCGAGCACAGCCCGGACACGGTGCCGTACGCGATCAAGATCGTGCCCGACCTGCCGCCGACCGTCGAATGGACCGATCCGAAGGACGAGTTCCCGACCGTGCCGGCCAACGGCACGCTGACGCTGAAGGCCGCGGTGCAGGATGACTACGGCATCGCGGATGTGCGGTTGCAGATGAGACTCAAGGACGGCCCAGTGTTGAAGGCGAAGCCCTACGCCGGCGCGAAGTTCCGTTACGACAACGGCGGCTGTCCCGCGCAGCTGAACTACCTGGACCTGTTCGAGCCGGAGAAACTCCAGCGCGCCGACGGTGTCGCGCAGCCCGTGAAGCCTGGCGACGTGGTCGAGTGCTGGCTGGAGGTCAAGGACAACTGCGAGCACCCGCAGGCCAACGTCGGCAAGTCGAAGTCGCTGAAGATCAAGATCGGCGCTCCGGCCGGTGAGCAGGAAAAGAAGGAACAACAGGAGCAAGCGAAGAAGGACCAGAAGAACCACGAAGACCAGGAACTCGAAAAGCGCCAGCAAGAGAACCAGCAGAAGAAGGAAGAAGCCAAGCAGCAGCCCAGCCAGGAACAGAATCAGGGCGATTCGCAATCCGGTGAGCAGAAGAAGCAAGACCAGGAAGCGAAGAACACGCTCGACAAGCTTCAGAACCAAGCGGACAAGAAGCCCGGCGAGACGAAGCCGCAGCCCGGCGAGAAGGGTGAGAAAAAGGACGGCGGCAAGCAGGGCGGCGAGCAGCAGGGTAACGAACAGAAGAGCGGCGCCGACTCGAACAAGGGCGACCGCAAGCCCGAACCGAAACCGCAGCCTGGCGAAGAGAAAGCCGGCGACGGCGCGGGCGATCCCAAGCCGGGACCGCAGGGTGGCGGCCAGGGCGCGGCCGAGAAAAAGCCGGACGGCGGCGGCCAGGCCGACCCGAAGACGGCACCGCAGCAGCACGCGGGCCAGGGCGAAAAGGGCGACGCCAAGCCGCAGCCGAAAGAAGGCGGCCAGGGCGCGGGGGAAGACAAGGGCGACAACAACACCGGCCAGAAGCCGGGCGAAAGCAAGACTACGGGCAGCGGCAACAAGCCCAGTGACAAGCCCGGCAGCAAGCACTCCGAGCAGAACGCCACCGGCCAGGGCGAGAAGGGTCAGGGGCATGCCGACGGCAAAAACGGCATGCCCGCCAAGGACGACGGCAAAGCGCCGACCGGCGAGGCGCGCGGCGATACCTCCGCCGGCAAGGGCGAACATCGCGGCGAGGCGGGCGACCAGCCGAAAGCCGAGGCACACGGCAGCGCGTCCGGCGATGGCCCGACCAGCCCGAAGCCCGGCACCGCTGGCAATCAGAAACCCGGCAAGCCCGAAGCTGGCGGCAAGGACACGGGCACCGTCAAGGGTGAACCCAAGGACGGCCAATCGCCGAACGCCGGCAGCGAGAAGGTCAATCCCAACGCGCCCAACCGCGACAAGTCCACGGTGCAAGATGTACAGAACGCCGCCAAGCAACTCAAGAACGGCAAGCCCGAAGACCAGGTTGATGCCGACCGCTTCCTGCAACAAGTCGCTCAGCAGGCGAAGGACCCCAAGGTGCGCGAGGCCGCCAAGGAAGCGCTGAAGCAGGCTCAGGCGGAAGGCAGCGGTTCGCAGGGCGACGATCCGAAGAATTCGCGCAACACCGCCAGCGGTTCGAGCAAGGACCCCAACGGCCGCGAAACGCCCAGTGCTTCCAAGACGGGCAGCAGCAAGACGGGCCCCAATGACAATCCCAAAGACAACGGCACGGGCACGGGCGGCGGTCAGAAGACCAACGAGAGGGGCGACCCGAACAAGACTGGCCCCGGCAGCAACAGCAAGGGCAAGGATCCCGGCGACAAGGCCCCCGGCGACCCGGCCGTCGGCAATCCGGGCGGCACGCCCGGCGGCGGTACGGGTGATGGCAACAATCCCGACCCGACCGCGCAGCCCGGCGACCCCGGCGAACTTGAAGGCTCGCCCGCCGACCTGGCCAACAAGAAGCGCGCTGCTGAACTCCAGCTCCAGCGCTGGGACGAGCTGAAGCGCAAGCTGACGCCCGACATGCTCAAGAAAGCGGGCATGACCGAGGATGAACTACGTCAGTTCGACCAGTCGTATCGCGATCAACTCCGCCAGCGCATCGCCAACGCGGAAGAAAAGCTCGCCGCTCCGCAACGCGGCGATTCCCGCCTGCCCGGCAGCCTGCGTCGCATCGACGGCAGCACTACCAACCCGCAAGACCTGAACAACGGCGGCAAGGCGCAGGCCCCGTCCGAGTTCCGCAACGCCTATCAGGAGTTCACGCAGGAACTGCTGAAGCTGAAGCCGAAAAAGTAGGGTCCGCTGTGCGGACCATTTTTCGCCGAAAGCGCTCCGTCAGCGCGTGGTCCGCACAGCGGACCCTACAAGCTGAAGCCGAAGAAGTAAATCCGAAGTCCGAAGCTCGAAATCCGAAACAAATCCGAATATCAAAACAGAAATCCAAGAGCCGTGAGACACCTTGGATTTCTGTTTTCTTTTTGTCCTTTTGAGTTTGGGATTTCGAGCTTCGGCTTGCGGATTTATTGAAATGCACCGCTATCTTGTTCCCTTCGGTCCCAAGCAGACCCCGCACCTGTTTACGGACGTGCTCGTCATCGGCGCGGGCATCGCCGGTTTGCGCGCAGCGCTCGAAGCGCCGGCCAGCCTCGACGTGCTGGTCGTCACCAAGGACAGCATCCAGCAGAGCAACAGCAGTTATGCCCAGGGCGGCATCGCCGGCGTGCTGTCGCCGGAGGACCGCTTCGAGAATCACATCGAGGATACCCTGGTCGCCGGCGCGGGACTTTGCGACCGCGCCGTCGTCGAAATGGTCGTGCGCGAAGCCCCGCAGCAAATCAACGACCTGATCCGCTTCGGCACCAATTTCGACGAGGAGGACGGCCAGCTGGCCCTGACGCGCGAAGGCGGCCACAGCCATCGGCGCATCGTCCACGCGCTGGGCGACTCCACCGGCCACGAGGTCATGCGCGCCATCATCGAACGCTCGCGCCAGGCACCGAACGTCACGCTCTGGGATTCGACCTTCACGATCGACCTGCTGACGCATGCCGGCCGCTGCGTCGGCGCGCTGGTCTGGCGGCCCCAGCATGGGCAACTCCTGATCTGGGCCAAGCAGACCATCCTGGCGTCCGGCGGCTGCGGGATGGTTTATCGCGAAACCACCAATCCGCCGGTGGCCACCGGCGACGGCATGGCGGCGGCCTATCGCGCCGGGGCCGAGCTGCGCGACATGGAGTTCATGCAGTTTCATCCGACGGTGCTCTATGTCGCCGGTTCCAGCCGTTACCTCATCAGCGAGGCGGTGCGCGGCGAGGGCGCGTACCTCCGCGACAAGCACGGGGAACGCTTCATGCCCAAGGACGATCCGCGCGCCGAACTCGCGCCGCGCGACATCGTGGCGCAGGCCATCGTCCGCTGCATGGAACGCACGCAGCATCCCAACGTCTACCTCGACCTCGCGCACCTCGACCCGGCCCGCGTGCGGCAGCGGTTTCCGGGCATCGACCGCGTCTGTCGCGGCTTCGGGCTGGACATCACGAAGGACCGCATCCCGGTGCGACCCGGCGCGCACTACATGGTCGGCGGCGTCACCGTGGATACGCAGGGCAAGACCACGCTGCCGGGGCTCTGGGCCGCGGGCGAAGTCACATCAAGCGGCCTGCACGGAGCCAATCGGCTGGCGTCGAACAGCCTGGTGGAAGGGCTGGTCTTCGGGGCATTGTGCGGGCGCGGCGCGGCGGAGGCAGCCGCACAGATGACCGATTCGTTCGTCGTGCCGCCGTTGACGAATGCCTCGCTGGGCGGTGCCGCGCCGGGCGATGCACCGATCCTCGATGTCGCCGACATCACCAATTCGCTGCGCAGCCTGATGGTCCGCAAGATGGGCGTGGTCCGCGACCGGGCGGGCTTGCTGGCGGCGCAAAGCGACGTGGACTTCTGGTGCCGCTACGTGCTGGCCCAGCAGTTCGCGGATCGCGCGGGCTGGGAACTGCAAAACCTGCTGACGGTCGCCCGCCTGATGATCGGCGCGGCCCTGGCGCGCGAGGAATCGCGCGGCGTCCACTTTCGCGGCGACTTCCCGTTGCGCGACGACGAGCACTGGCAACGTCAGTTGCCTTCGCCGGCGTTGGGCGGCTGAGCGTCAGCCGTTGGCCGCTGGCCGCTGCGCCAAGCTGCTGGGCGAAGCCGACCAGCGGCGGGTAGATTCGTTATCCGACCCCTGTCGAAAATGCGTTAGAATAGCCGGGATTGCCCGCGCCCGCGTCAGGGGATGCCGCCGATGATTGCCTTGCCTCCCAGCCTCCAGGAACTGCACGACGCCGACCGGCAAGAAGTCCTGAACTGGCTGAACGAGTTCGAGCAGGACTGGAACCCGGACCGGCTTTCCGGGCTGCACCAACGGCTGCCCGCCGCCCCGCAGCCCCTGCGGCAGATCATTCTCATCGAACTCATCAAGCTCGACCTCAAGCGCCAGTGGCAAGCGGGCAAGCAGACGGTGGTCGAGGACTATTTGACGCGCTTCTCGGAGCTGGGCGCGCCGGACCAGGCGCCGTTCGAGCTGATTCAGGCGGAGCTGGACGCTCGGAAAGACCATAACGCACCAGCGACCTGCAACGACCTCACGGCGCGCTTTCCGACCCACGCCGAGCGCCTGCGCGACCTGGAACTGACGCAGCAGACGCCGTCCAACGCGGGCCAGGCCGATTCCACTCCGGGCGAAGCCGACCCCACGGCCGCCCATACCATCCTGCATCAGGCGCCCCGTCCGATGACGGCTCGTCAGCTGTCGCTGGACGACAACGTGCCGCCGGACTTCGGGCGCTACCGCATCCTGAAGACGCTGGGCAAGGGCGGCATGGGCCGGGTCTACCTGGCCCACGATTCGCAGCTGGACCGTCAGGTGGCGCTCAAGGTGCCGCACATCGGGCCGGACGACGGGCCGGAAGTGCTGCTGCGTTTCTACCGCGAGGCCAAGGCGGCGGCCACGCTGCACCATCCGCACATCTGCCCGGTCTACGACGTGGGCGAGTACGAGAAGGTGCCCTACATCACAATGGCCTACATCGAAGGCCAGCCGCTCAGCGAGCAGATGCGGGGCAACAAGCAGCTGCCGGAAACTTACGCCGCGGAGATCGTCCGTCAGGTGGCGCTGGCGATGCAGGAGGCGCACTCCAAGGGCGTCATCCACCGCGACCTGAAGCCGTCGAACATTCATATCAATCAGCGCGGCGAGCCGATCATCATGGACTTCGGCGTCGCCCGGCAGATCAACCAGACCGAGGGCGAACGGCTGACCGAGAGTGGCCGGCTGCTGGGCACGCCGGAGTACATGTCGCCCGAGCAAGCGCGCGGCGACATCACCCAGACTGGGCCGGCCAGCGACATCTACAGCCTGGGCGTCATCCTCTACCGCATGCTGGCGGGCCGGCTGCCCTTCGAGGGGCCGATGATGCAGATCATCGTCAAGCTGGCCACCGAGAAGCCGCTAGCGCCGTCGCATTACCGGCCCGAGTTGAGCAAGGAGCTGGGCGAAATCTGCAAGAAAGCGATGTCGCGCCGCGTGGAGACGCGCTACGCCAGCATGGCCGATCTCGCCGTCGACCTGGAGAAGTTTCTGCATGCCGCCGCCAAGGACGGCAAGGCCGCACACGATTCCGCCGTGCATAGCGCGCCGACCGTGGGCGGCCAGCTGCCGGCGGCCATCGCGCCGCCACGCGAGGCGGCCAGCCAAAGCTCCTTGACCGAACCGATGGCGGTGCCGCCGCCGGCAGGCGAGGACCGCCGGTCGTCGGCCACGACCTGGATTCTCGCCGGCGTGCTGCTGGCGGTCATCGCCGTGGGCGCCTATTTCGTCGGCCAGAAGTTCTTGCAAAAAGGCGCGGAGCACGGCGGCGGCCCCATCGCTGGCGATCCGAAACAACAGAAGTTTGATGCTGCCAACGAAGCCTTGCAGCGCCAGGACTACGACCGCGCCATCGCGCTGCTCGACGAGGTGCTGGCCCTGGACTCCGACTACGCCCACGCCTACCAGCGGCGCGGGCAGGCGTACTTCGGGAAGAACGATTACGGCCGGGCGATCGCGGACTACACCCAGGCGTTGAACGCACCGGCGCAGCAGAGCGCAGAGACCTACCGGCTGCGCGCCCAGGCCCACTACGCCAAGCACGAGGACGATCAAGCAGTCAAGGACTGCACCGAGGCCATCAAGCGCGAAGCCAGCGACGCGGCGGCTTACGCCCTGCGCGGCCGGGCCGAGCTCCGGCGCAAACAGTTCTCGAAGGCCATCGACGACCTCAACGCCGCCCGCCAGCGCAAGGCCGACCTGCGGCTCGACGCGGAGCTGGTCGCCGCGTACTCCGGCCGCGGCCAGCAGCTCGTCGCGGTCATGGACTACGACAACGCCCTGGGGGCTTTCACGGAAGCGATCCTGCTCGATCCCAAGGCGGAG
>JAEUIF010000602.1 GCA_016795185.1 Planctomycetia bacterium
GTAAACACACCACCCCCCGGGGGGGGGGGGTTGGGGGGGCGCCCGGGGGGGGGGGTGGGGGCCCGGCCGGCCCGGGGGGGCCCCCCCCACCCCCCCCCCCCCCCCCTCCCCCCCCAGACTCTGAGCCGCGTGCGGAATCCGAGCCGATGGACCTCACGCAGTACATCCGCGATATTAGCGATTTTCCCAGGCCCGGCATCGTCTTCAAGGACATAACGCCGCTCCTGGCCGAACCGCGCGCTTTTCGCCAGGTCGTGCAAGCCTTCGTGGAACACTATCGCGGTCAACCGTTCGACGCCATCGCGGCAGCCGAGGCCCGCGGGTTCCTGTTCGCCGCGCCGCTCGCCTTGCAGCTGGACAAACCGCTGGTGCCGCTGCGCAAGCCCGGTAAGCTGCCCTACCAGACTCATGCGTTTCAGTACGATCTCGAATACGGCAGCGCCGAACTGCACGTCCATGTGGACGGCATCGTGCCCGGCGCGCGCGTGCTGGTGATCGACGACCTGCTGGCCACCGGCGGCACGGTGCAGGCCAGCGCCAAGTTAATCGAAAAGGCCGGCGGCACGGTGGCCGGTTGCGGCTTCGTGGTGGAACTGGGCTTTCTCCACGGCCGCGCACGCTTACAGCCGCATCCCGTTTTCAGCCTGATTTCCTATTGATGATGATTCACGGTCAGCGCCGTTGGCTCGTCGCAGCCTGCCGGCGCTTTGGCCCCGTTGCCCGCGCCCGCCGGAGACTGTCGGATGAATGCCTTCGCTCACGAATCGCTGGACGTCTATCAGGCCGCGGTGGAATTCGCGATGCTGATGGAACGGGTTGTCAAGCTGGTCGCGCCTTCGCAGCAATATCTGGCGGAACGGGCGAACCAGGAAGCCCTGTCACTGGTCCTGCATGTCGCCCAGGCGGCATCCGTGACGGCCCCCAGCGAACGCGGCGAGTTGCTGCACAATGCCGAGCATGTGGCAGCGCGCTGCGCGGCCTTGCTCGACATTCTCTATCGCGTGCGCGTCGCGGCCGAAAGCGAAGCCCAGGGCGGCCGAACCTTGTTGCTGAAAATCGTCGACCTGCTGGCCAAGGCGCGGCCTCGCACCGACAAGCCGCGTCCCGCGCCGCCGCCCGCCACGCCAGCGGCGCCCGCTCCCGCACCGCAGGCCGCGACCGATCCGGAACCGGAGGAGGATTGAACCATGCTCGACTTCGCGAAAGCCGGCGGCCTGGTCGCCGCCATCGCCCAGGACGCTGACACCAACGAAGTGCTGATGATCGCCTGGATGAACCAGGAAGCCTATCAAGAAACCGTGCGCACCGGCCGGGCCTGCTACTTCAGCCGCAGCCGCAACAAGCTCTGGCGCAAGGGCGAGGAAAGCGGCAACGTGCAGGAAGTCAAAGCCGTCTACATCGACTGCGACGCCGACGCCGTGCTGCTCAAGGTCAAGCAGATCGGCGGCGCGGCCTGCCACGAAGGCTACCCCAGCTGCTTTTTCCGCAAGGTCGAGGGCGATGACCTGAAGGTCATCGGGGAAAGGGTGTTCGATCCGAAGGCGGTTTACAAGAAATGAACGGCAAAATTCTCAAGCTCGGCCTGCCCGCCGGCAGCCTGCAAGAAGCCACCGGCGACCTGTTTCGCAAGGCGGGCTACAAGATCACCTTCGCCAGCCGCAGCTACTACCCGAACATCGACGACCCGGAAATCCAGTGTACGCTGATCCGCGCCCAGGAAATGGCGCGCTACGTCCAGGACGGTTCGCTCGACTGCGGCCTCACGGGGTACGACTGGATACTGGAAAACGACGCGAAAGTCGAAGAGCTGGCCGAACTGGTCTTCAGCAAGGTGAGCAAGCGGCCGGTGCGCTGGGTGCTGGCCGTGCCCAATGACTCGGACGTGAAGACGGTGAAAGACCTGGCCGGCAAGCGCATCGCCACGGAGGTCGTCGGCCTGACGCGCCGCTGGCTGGCGCAGCACGGCGTCGAGGCGCACGTCGAGTTCAGCTGGGGCGCCACCGAGGTCAAGCCGCCGCGGCTGGCGGACGCCATCGTCGAGGTCACCGAAACGGGCAGCTCGCTCAAGGCCAACAACCTGCGCATCGTCGCCGAGTTGCTGCAAAGCACGACGCGCTTCATCGCCAACCGTCAGGCGGTCACCGACCCCTGGAAGAAGCAGAAGATGGAAGACATGGTGCTGATGCTCAAGGGTGCCATGCGGGCCGAGGGCCAGGTCGGCTTGATGCTGAACGTCAAGAAGGGCGACCTGCCCGCCGTGCTGAAAATCATGCCCGCGTTTCAGACGCCGACGATTTCCTCGCTGGCCGACGGTGAGTGGGTGGCGCTGAACACCATCATCGACGAGAACACCGTCCGGCACATGATCCCGCAGCTGAAGCAGGCCGGGGCGTGCGGCATCGTCGAGTATCCCATCAGCAAGATCATTGACTGAACCGCGCCGCACACAGCGCGCCGCGTGCGGTTTGGCACGTCAGGAGGCAAGTATGTCGCTGGGCGAAGCACCGGCCGCCAGCCAGCTGGAGACGTTCGCGAACCAGTATCCCGGCCGGGAATACACCATCGAAATCGTCTGCCCGGAGTTCACCAGCCTGTGTCCCAAGACCGGCCAGCCGGATTTTGGCACCATCACGTACACCTACACGCCGGACGCACTCTGCGTCGAACTGAAGTCGCTCAAGCTCTAGCTGCAACG
>JAEUIF010000228.1 GCA_016795185.1 Planctomycetia bacterium
AGTCGCTGGCAAGGGCAGCCCGCTACCGTTTCGATGGCGGGCAGCAACTCGGCCAGGGCGCGCACGGCGGTGGTTTTGGCCGCGCCCTTGATGCCGCGCACCAGCACACCGCCCAGCCGTGGCTGAATGACGCCCAGCAGCAGCGCGCGGCGCAGCGTTTCCTGTCCGACGATGGCCGAGAACGGAAAGACGGTCATGAACGGCCGTGGCTGGGAAAGCGCGCGAAGGCAGGCAGGGCGCGACAGCACCCTGAATGCTCCGGCGGCCTCGCCCTCGGAGGCGCTTTCCGGACTCTGCGTTCGGCCTGGTCTTCTGACTCGCGGGCTGCCTACCGCCCCTCGCCTTCCCGCCCGGTGGGCAGTGGCTGGACTGAGGGGTTTCGTTCCCACTGACAGCGGCGGGGCCGTGCCGGTCTTGCACCGGACTTCCCATGAGCCGAACGGGGCACAGTATGGCGTATCGCCGACCGAATGTAAAGCGCTCAGCCCGGTTCGTGCGGCAGTCGCGCCGCCGCTTGCTGAGCCTGAAGCGAAAAGGCGCCGAGTTGCTGGACGATCTGGGGCGTGTCGCCGACCTCGCCGATCAACTGCTGGCAGACGTTCGCGACCCGGTCGGTCTCTCCTTGCCGCACCAGTTCCTGAACGAGGTTGCCGAACGCACGGATCGCCGCCTGGTTGCCGTCCAGGTAGGCCGCGCGGCCGACTTCAAGCAGTTCGTCCTCGTCATCGCCTTCGTCGCCGACGTCTTCCAGATCATCAACGATGCGGACGGCGGCGCCCTGCTTCTTCAGGAAGCCCTCGACGAAATGCAAGTAGCCGCGCGACGTGGGACTCGACGTGCCCCAGGTGTTGACGGAGTTGAGCAACGTTCGCAACACGCCCACGAGATTGTCGCGCCCGGGATGAGGAGACTCCTGGTAGAGCGTCTTCCAGTTGCGGCGAATGTTCCAGACAATCAGGTCGATGGGGGACCCGGTGTCCGTGAAACGGTTGCTGTCATCCAGGGCCGGCAGCGGGCCGTGCCGCAGGTCGCCGATCAATTGCTCCAGCGCGGCGTAGACGTCCCGATCCGTCAGGCCGCGTTGAGACATGACATCCGCTTCGTGGATGCCGAGTTCCGTGTGGAACACCGTCGGCAGCAATTCGTCCGACTTGAAAGCGTTGCCCGTGTAGGGCGCGACGACGCTGCCAGGGTGCACCTTCCGTTCCCGGCTCAGTTTGGCCTTGCGCTTCTGATCGCGGCTTAGACGGGACTTCTTGGCCACGGCATGCTTCCTTCCGGGGAACAGTCGAGAAACGTGCTTGCGACAGCTATCTTTAGCCTATCCGACGCGGGTGGGACAATCAACTCGACGGCGGTCCCGACCCTTGGGTCCGCCACTTGCCCGCGTGGCGGAGTGGCGGAGCCAGTGGGCTTGGATGTTGGACCAGTTTGGCAGCCGAGTCAGAGGTGGAGAAGTGGGTGGCACGTCCCTCGGTACTCCGAGGGCGTGATGAACTCGGAAACATCCTCATGCACCTCGAATGGCGAATCCTCGCACGCCCTCGGAGTACCGAAGGACGTGCCACCCAGGCTGGCTGAGGCCGCCATCTTGCCGCGTGGCAGAGTGGCGGAGCTGGACGTGACATTCGGCCAGGCGTCAATTCGGAGGTGGTCCGGGAGGCGGCACAGCCGGCCGCGCTACACCCGGATCGTAGATGGTGGTGCTTTGCTCGCGCACGACCGGGCGGTCGCCGAGTTGGTCGGCACGCAGCTCGGCCCGGCATTTCACCTGACCGGCGCGCTGCGCCTTGACCTGGATTTCGTAGCGTTCCTCCTTGCCGGCCGCCAGCATGGGCAGCGCCTCGAAGGTCACTTGGCGGCCGTCCTGTTTGTGATTGCTAGGGCCTTTCGCGTCCAGCATCTCGACGCCTTCGGGCAGCACGACGCTGATCTGCACCTTCGTCGCCGGCGCGACGCCCTGGTTCAGCACCGTCACGAAGTAACTGGTCCGCGCGCCGACTTCGAGCGGGTTGTCGCGCACTTCCACGTCGAAGGTCAGGCCGGCCGCGCCCTCGAAGACGGTACGCGCCTGGTCGTTGGCCGTCAGTCCGCCGTCGGCGGTGGCGGTCGCCCGATTGACAATCTCCCCCGGCCCCTGGGCCTGCAAGGCGATCTGCACCGTGCGCCGCGCTCCGGGCGGCACCGTGCCGATGGCCCACTGCACTTGTTCTCCGGTTGAACGGCCTGCGTCGCTGATGCTGACGATGTTGGTGCGCGGCGGCAGGATGTCCGTGACCACCACGTTGGTCACCGGCGTCGCGCCGTTGTTGACGACCGTGATCTGGTAGGTCGCGGGGTTGCGCAGCGCCCGCTGCTCCGGGCCGCGCTTGATGACGCTCAGGCTGCCGGGGGCCGGCGCGGGCCGCAGTGGCTGTCCCGGCGGCGCGGGTTGCTGTGGGGGCTGTGCCGGGCCTGCTTGCTGTCCGACATCCACGCAGGCTTCGGCTTCGTCGAACGCGCTGTCGTTGGCGCTAGCCGCGACGCGCATACAGAAGCGGCCCGGCTTGCGGGCGGTGACCTGATATTCCACCGTCCGGCACTGGCCGGGGGCCAGCGCGCCGATGTCCCAGGCCAGGGTGTTCTTGCCGCTGGCGTGTTCCAGGCCGTCGGGCAGCTTCTCGATCAAGCCGACGCCGGTCGCCTCGACCTCGCCGCGATTGGAGACGGCGATCTGAAACGTCAGCACTTCGTTCAGGGCCGCTTGCACGGGACCGCAAATGCGGACAGCCAAGCGCGGGCGGATGACGCGCGTGAGGGTACATTGGCCGTGCTCGAACTGCACGCGGGCGCAGTTGCT
>JAEUIF010000676.1 GCA_016795185.1 Planctomycetia bacterium
CGAAGACGGGCAACCTGATGTCGCGCATCACCGACGTCGGCAACCCCTGGCTCGATGCCGGCATCGTGCCCTATTCGACGATGGGCTACAACAAGGACCGCGCCTACTGGGAGAAGTGGTTCCCGGCGGACTTCATCACGGAGTGTTTTCCCGGCCAGTTCCGCAACTGGTTCTACGCCATCCTCGCGATGAGCACAATGATGGAGAACCGCGCGCCGTTCAAGGTGTTGCTGGGCCACGGGTTGGTGCGCGACGAAACCGGCGACGAAATGCACAAGTCGAAAGGCAACGCCATCGCCTTCGAGGAAGCGGCTGACACCGGCTGGAAGGTGACGGTCAAAGGCAAGGAAGAGCGCCGCCCGCCCATCGGCGCGGACCTGATGCGCTGGCTTTATTGCAGAAACAACCCCGCCGCGAACGTGAACTTCGGTTCGGGGCCTGCGGAGGAGCTGCGCAGCAAATTCACGCTCAAGCTCTGGAACAGCTATGCCTTTTTCGTCAACTACGCTCGGCTCGACGGCTTCGATCCGGCGAAACCGCAGGTGCCAGTCAAGGACCGTCCGGACATCGACCGCTGGATTCTCTCCGACTTGCAGCTGCTGATCGAGAAGGCCCACGAAGCGTTCCAGAGCTACAACGTGATGGCCTTCTGCCTGGAGGCGGAGAAGTTCATCGACGACAAGCTCTCGAACTGGTACATCCGCCGCAACCGCCGTCGGTTCTGGAAAAGCGAGCAAGGGCAAGACAAGCTGGCAGCGTATCAGACGTTGTACACCGTGCTGCTCACCTACACCAAGCTGATCGCGCCGGTGGTGCCGTTCCTGAGCGAGGTCATCTATCGTAATCTGGTCGGCGGGGCGGAAGACCGCAGCGTTCATTTGTGCGAGTATCCGACGGCGGATCAATCATTGAAAGACGATCAGCTATCGCAGGACATGGAGGCGCTCTTCGACCTGGTGACGCTTGGCTCGGCGGCCCGCAACTCGGTCAAGATCAAGGTGCGCCAGCCGCTGGCCGAACTGGCCGTGCAACCGGCCGGCGACCGCGAACGCCGAGCCGCCGAGCGCTTTGCCGACCAGATCGAGGAAGAGCTGAACATCAAGAAGATCACGCTGCACGAAACCAAGAACGGCTCGTTGCTCAAGGCCGACGTGAAGCCCAATATGAAGACCCTGGGGCCAAAGTTTGGACAACGACTTAAGGATGTGCAGGCAGCCATCGCCCAGGCAAACCCGGTCGAACTTGCTGCCAAGGTCCAGGCAGGCCAGCCCTTCGAGTTGCGATGCGCCGACGGACCCGCCGTCCTGGAGCCGGCGGATGTCATCGTGCAGCTCAAAGCCCCCGAAGGCTGGGCCGGCGTCGCGGAGCGCGGCACGCAAGTGATGATCTGCACGACCATCAGTGAAGCCTTGAAGCTCGAAGGGCTGGCCCGCGAGGTGATCCGCGCCGTGCAGAACGCCCGCAAGGATGCTGGCCTGGAACCGGAAGACCGAATCGTACTGTACTTGGCCACGGACTCGGCAGAGTTGCGCCAGGCCATCGAGACACACCGCGCGTACATCGGGAGTGAAACGCTGGTCAAGGAATGGGCCGACAAGCCGCTCGGCGAAGGAGCGTTTCAGGCTCAGGTAAAAGTGGATGGGCAGCCGCTGACGATTGAACTGCGGAAGGCTGCTACCACGTCCTGAGCGGTCAGTCGCCGTGGCGGTCCAGGCGTTCAAAGAACTCTTGATCGAGCAGCCGGGCTCCGTGGATCACTCGGAGGATACGGACCCGGTTGCCATCCACGCGGTAGATAATGCGATACGGCCCAAAACCCAGGTGCCGCCAGGGACGGTTGATTGAATCGGCTTCGGGGACCACTTCATAGCGCATTGGCAGGTAAGACAGCGACTGGGCCTTGCGTTGGAATTTACGAACCCAGTTTGCGGCGGCGTTCTTTTTGTCCCGTGCGATGTAGTTGTGAATCTCTCGCACGTCGTTTTCCGCTTCCCGCGATACTTCCACTTGGAATGTTGTTGTCACGGCAAAACTCGCTCATGAACTCGTCCAGTGGCCTGGTCCTGCCTGCCAAGATGTCTTCCTCCGCTGGTCCGACCAGGCGCACCAGGTTGATCGTCTTCACGATTCGTTCAAACGTCACCACATCCAGCATCACGGCGGCAGGTTTGCCTTGTGCCGTGATAACCACTGGTTGGCGGTTCTTCTTCACTTGCGCAAGAATCGATTCCGGTGCTTCGCGCAGTTCTTCGACCGTCTTAAAGTCTTTCGACAAGCTCAACGCCATGGCAGCATCTCGCTGAATGTTAATCGGGCGGCAGTCGCTACGGTTGCATCATAAAGGAGCCGGCGCGGCGGGTCCAGTCGGCGCGGCCCACTGGCCACGGGCCGGCGCTCCGCTAGAAAAACCACGCTCCCCAGAGGGCGAAGCGAAACGAGTAGGCGACCAGCAGGCTGGCGGCCAGGATCACCAGGGCGAAGCCGGTCCAGGTGGGAACGCGGGCGCAGAGGATGCCCACGAGCAGGTAAACCGGCACGATGGCGGCGGCGTAGCGAGCGGCGGCTCCCATGCACAGGTCGTGGCAGCGCGTGATGTACGGCACCAGCCACAGGCCCGCTGCCAGCAAGGTTTCGTAGGGGTTGAGCAACCGGCGGTATGCTCCCCAGAGAAGCAACAGCGCTGCCAACCCGAACCAGACCGGGTTGCCGAGCATCAGGCCCGCCCAGGGGTAGCCGGAAGCGTCTTGTCCCGCGTAGTAGCAAGGCGAACTGGGGTCGAGGTTGCGCCAGAAGGGTTGCAGCGTGAGCAGCGAGATGAACTTCGAGCGTTCCGGATCGGCGACGGCCCAGTGCTGTATGTTCTTCAGAAAGGCGAAGGGCTCACCCAGGGCAATTCCGGTATAGACCATGAAGCCCAGCAGCCCCAGGCAAGACAGGGGTATCAGCCCGAGGGCGCGCCACAGGAACGGCCAGGGCCGCTCGACCTGTCGCCAGGCGTAGAGCAGCACCACCGGCAGCAGGGCCACCCCGACGATGCGCACGCCACAGGCCAGTCCGGCGAGCAAGGCCACCGTCCACACGGAATACTGCCGTTGGATGGCGAGCAACAGCAGCAGCGTGCAGAGCACGAAGAGCGCTTCGCTGTAGGCCATGCGGAAGTAAAAGCTGGGCGGCAGGAAGCCAAAGGCGATCAGGGTCGCGTGGACCTGTCCGGGCACGGCATCCGGCCAGCGTTCGCGGACGTAGAGTGCCAGCAGCACGAAACTCGCCGCATAGGCGAGATTGCTGACGACCGTCAGGGCAAGTTCCACTGGCAGCCCCAGACCGATCAACGGCAGGGCCGCTAGCGGATAGAGGGGCAGGAAGGCAACCGACGATTCGCGCGTGGGGTCGAAGAAGTAGCCTTCCCGACAGATGCGAGCATAATGGGTGCCGTCCCAGCGGGCGAAGAATTCGTACCAGGGGTGATCGGGGAACTGCGGAAACGCACCCACCACCCCAACGACCACGACCGCGCTGCTGAGGACGTACCAGGTCAAGCCCAGCCGCCAGGCGGATTCGGTTGCGGGAAGGGTCGGCGCGGCTTCAGCAGCGGCCATCGACTCGGCTCCGGCGATGAAAGAGCGGAACTGTTGTTCGGCGAAATCTAATGCAGAGAGTGCCATGATCCAGGAAACGCAGGACCGTCGTTTGCTCATTATCCGCGAAAAGGTCGAGGCCGGCCACCGGCTGTCCTTCGACGACGGTGTTTACCTTTACGAAGAGGTCGACCTGTTCGCGCTGGGCGAGCTGGCCAACCTCGTCCGCGAGCGGAAGAACGGCAACTTCGCCTACTACAACGTCAACACACACCTGAACGCCACCAACGTCTGCGTCTACCGCTGCAACTTCTGCGCGTTCCGCGCCGACCTGAAAAGCCCCAAGGGCTATGTCATGAGCGACGAGCAGGTCGTCGCCCGCGCTGCGGAAGCGGACCGCCGCGGCGCGACGGAACTGCACATCGTCGGCGGTCTGCACCACCAGCTGCCCTACGAGTGGTATTTGAACGTGGTGAAGCTCGTCCACCAGGCTTATCCTAAGCTGCACCTGAAGGCTTATACCGCCGTCGAATGGGATTGGTTCGCCCGCCTGACGGGCCGGTCGACGCGCGACATCCTCGCGGAGTTCAAGGAAGCTGGCCTGGGCAGCTTGCCCGGCGGCGGGGCGGAGATCTTCCATCCCGAAGTGCGCGACCAGATTTGCGAACACAAGGCCGACGCCGACAACTGGCTTCGCATTCACCGCGAGGCCCACGAACTCGGCCTGCGCTCCAATGCGACCATGCTCTACGGGCACATCGAGGAGCCCCGGCACCGCATCGACCACCTGATCCGGCTGCGTGAGTTGCAGGACGAAACCGGGGGCTTCCAGACCTTCATTCCGCTGGCCTTCCACCCGGACAACACCAAGCTGGGCCACGACCGGAGCATTCCGAAGCCGAGCGGTCTGCTCGACCTGAAAACGATGGCCGTCAGCCGGCTGATGCTCGACAACTTCCCGCACATCAAGGCGTACTGGGTAATGCTGGGCATCAAGACGGCCCAGCTGTCGCTGAGCTTCGGCGCGGATGACATCGACGGCACCGTGGTCCACGAGAAGATTTACCACGATGCTGGCTCCGATTCGCCGCAGGAACTGACCGTGGCGGAGTTGCGCCGGCTCATCGAGGAAGCCGGCCGCGTGCCCCTCGAACGCGACACGCTCTATCACGAAGTGGTGCGTGAAAACGGCGCCTGGCGCGCGGGCAAGGCGCTGGCGACGGTGTAAGTTCCGCGGCGAGCGGCGAGCGGCGGGCGTGAGCCCGCTGTTGTGGGAGAAAACAGCGGGCTCACGCCCGCCGCTCGCCGGGAGTTAGTCTCATGCCGCTCCGCGTCGCCGGCGCCGATCCGGGCACCAGCAGCCTGGACTGGCTAATCCTCGAAGACGGCCAGGTCGTGGACCAGTGCCGTTTCACGCCCGGACCGCTGCAAGCGGATCCGTCGTTGCCTGTCCGTTGGTTGCAGGAGCGCGGCCCGTTTGCCCTCATTGCCGGGCCGTCAGGCTATGGACTGCCGCTGATTCCGGCCGCCGCTTGCACCGACGAACAGCTCTCCTTGATGACCTTGTCCCGGCCCGACGAAGCACTTCCCGGCGGCGGCGTCCTCGGCTTCCGCCGAATGGTTCTTGCCCTGCGGGAGAGCGGCCTGCCCGTCGCCTTCCTGCCCGGTGTCATCCACCTGCCCACCGTGCCGGCGCAGCGCAAGCTCAATCGCATCGACCTGGGCACCGCCGATAAGCTCTGCGTGGCAGCGCTGGCCCTCGCCCAGCGAACGCAGCGCGCTGCCTTCTGCCTGGTGGAGCTGGGCAGCGCCTTTAGCGCCTGCCTGGTCGTGGCCGATGGGCAGGTGGTGGATGGCGTGGGCGGCAGCAGTGGACCATTCGGCTGGCGCAGCGGCGGGGCCTGGGATGGTGAGGCAGCTCACTGGCTTGGTCCGCTGGCCAAGCGCGACCTGTTCGCCGGCGGCGTCGCTTCCGCGTCCGACGCTACACTGGGCAGGCTACGCTTTCGCGAATCATTGCTGCAAACGGTGGCAGGTCTGCAAGCGCTGACGCCCTTTCGCGAAGTCGTCCTCTCCGGACGCCTGTTGGACACGGAGCCGACGTTCATCGACGAAGTCCGCGCGGACCTCGGCCGACTGGCTACGGTTTCGTCGCTCGAAGCGTTGCCCGGTGCCTGGGTCAAGCACGCGGCCCAGGGGGCGGCCCTGATCGCCGACGGTTTGGCCGGCGGCCGGTACGCGCCGCTGGTGCAACGGCTTCAGCTGGCCGACTCCGCCGGCACCGTGCTGGACTGGTTGACCTATCGGAAATGATTATTGCGAAGCCGCAAGCGGGGTTGGTGGTCACTTCTTGCGCATGGTCTGCTCGGCCATCACCGCGAGTTCGGTCAGTTTGGCGGCGGTGACGCCGATGCGCTCGAAGCACTCGGCCACGATGCTGTTAGGCGCGGTCAGCAGGCTGATCAGCAGGTCCATCGGGGTGATCTGGCGGCGCTGGTGTTCCTGGGCGCGATTGAAGGAGTCGCGCAGCAGCCGGATGACGTTGTCCGAAAGGAACTCGCGATTGAGCACCAGCAGGGCCTCGGCGTCGCCGTCTTCCTGGCGGAACAGCTCGCGGAACTGTTCGAGCAGCTTGGGCAAGTCCGCCCCAAGCCGTTCGCCCCAGTTGTTGACGCCCTGGTCGGGGGTGGCCAGCAGGCCCATGAAGA
Organism: Planctomycetia bacterium; assembly: GCA_016795185.1. GTDB lineage: Bacteria > Planctomycetota > Planctomycetia > Gemmatales > Gemmataceae > JAGVLI01. The sequence continues at coordinate 6,287 of JAEUIF010000676.1, forward strand.
CGTGCGGGCTGCGGACGCTGTCCCAGCAGGTATCGTGGGCCATGCGCAGCGACTGCTGCAAGACGCCGTTGGCGGTATCGTCCACCAGTTCGGGCCGGAGCCGGCCGCTCGGCAGAAAAACATCGTCGAGCGATTCGTCGGATTTGGCCATTGCAGCGGAGCCTTCGATTGCCGCGAAAGGAAGCTGCCTCAATTATGGCCGAACGAAGCGGCGAACGCAAGCAGCCAGCGCGAGCGCTTTAGCCCCTCTCCCCTGGCGGGAGAGGGGTTGTTTCCGGCAATTTCTCAGAACGGCACCTTGCTCTGCACCACCGCGCAGGTGGGGCAGCGCTTGGTATGGCGGCGGAGCATTTTCTGGCACTTCGGGCAGCGGTTGTAACGGGTCTTGCGATAGCTCTTGATGCGCGGTCGTGCTTTCATGGCAACATGGTCTCCTGGACTCCCGGAGGAGCCGTTCGGGTTGGTCGGCGGTAAGCGGCGGACAGCAATCAATATAAATGCAGGGACCGCTACAGGCAACGCCGCCCCCGCGCAAACCCGACGCCCGGCCCTCGCCGGCGGGTTTGTGCTTGCCATCCGTGCCGTTTCATACCACGATGCACCCTACCCCCGCGAGTCCGCACTGGAGAGGATTGCCATGTCTACCTGGAAACGAGCGAACGCCTGGGCCGCGCTGTGCTGCGGCCTGGCTTTCGTCTGCGCCTGGCTGCCCGTCCGCGCGCAGGAACCGGCCAAGGACGCGCCGCTGGTGATCGTCGATGCCGCCGGCAAGGAACAAAAAATCAAAGCGTGGAAGTTCGCCGCCGGCACTCGTCACCTCGCCTGGCTGGCCGCGCCGACCGAGAAGCCCGCGCCGGTCGATCCGAAGGACAAAGGCGCGCCGCCCAAGGGGCAGCCGAAGATCGTGCGGGCCACTGTCGGTCCGGAAGCGCTCGAGTTCCGCGAGGACCAGTCCACCACCTATGTGGACGGCATCCTGACCTTGATCCCGCTCGACCGCATTCGCGCCGTCGAATACGACGATGCCAAGCAGAGCGTCACGGTCAAGCTGGCCGGCGAGAAGGCCGACGCCGATGAGTCGGTCACCGGCACCACGAAGTTCCGCGGCATTAACAAGATCACCATCGAGGCCGAGGTGGACAAGGGCGACCTGGGCATTGCCGAGGTGAAGTTCCTGGGCGGGGTGGCCAAGGGCGTCCGCTCGCTGGCCTTCCCGATGGCCAAGGCAGCGCCCGCGCCGACGGGCCGCCTGGCCACGGTCACCGTCAACGACAAGGAAAAGCACACGCAGAAGGTCCATGACCTCCAAGCGCTTTACCGCTTACCCGACGGCACGGAAAAGCTGCTGCCGACC
>JAEUIF010000687.1 GCA_016795185.1 Planctomycetia bacterium
ACCGAGGGACGTGCCACCCAAGTAAAGCCTTGCGCAACAGGTCGCTTGTTTTTGCACTAGCTATCGGTTCCTTCAAGGTCTCGGCGACTTCTTGACTTTGTTACCTTCATGCTGGCCGGCCCGGCCCGGTGGTCCGCCTCGCGCCTTGGCATGCCGCCGGCGAATCCTACAATAGCCCCGCGGGACACAGCACGTCCTGCCTACGGATCCATTCAAGTTTGCCAGGGATGGGCGGATGGTCGGGCTCGATGGCCGTCAACGCTGGACGGCACCGCGTGCCATCCCCGGCAGGCTGCCCCTGGATCGTCGGTCCAGTGCGGATCGCCGCCTATTTGGAGAGGCGCGGACGACTCAACAGGAAGCGAGACTCCCGCACATGGCCACGACAGGTTCTCCTTACGGCCCCGCGCTCGAAAGAATATCTGGAAATCTACCGCGAGTTCTTCGACGTCGCCGAGAAGCGCCGCCGCTGGTCGCTGCGCGACGATATTCCCTGGGACCAGTGCAACCCCAAGCTCGACCCGGCCGTCGCCTGCGTGGTGGAATCCTTCAGCGCAAGAGAGCTGGGTAAGTCGTTCTGCATTCCAACCTAGGCCGATCAGGAAGAATGTGTTCCATGCAACCAGTCACCAGCTTCGCCGATCGCGTTTGCCGACGGCTCGGCATCCTCGACCCCGCCAGCCCGCTTCGCGTCAACCAACGCATCCTCGCGGTGATTTTCGGCCTTCACTTGCTTGCCTTGCTGGCCTGCGTCCCCTGGCTGTTCAGTTGGTCGGGACTGGCCTGGGCGGTCGCCGGGCTGTACCTTTTCGGAACGCTCGGCATCAATATCGGCTATCATCGCCTGCTGACCCATCGCGGTTTTTCGTGTCCGCTCTGGCTGGAGCACATGCTGACGATCCTGGGCGGCTGCTGCTTGCAAGGGACGCCCATGGCCTGGGTGGCGATTCACCGCAAGCATCACCAGCACTCGGAAGAGCCCGACGATCCTCATAGTCCGCGCGCCGGTTTCTTCTGGAGTCATATGGGCTGGTTCCTGATCTACGACCCAGCCATTTACAACATCGGCCTCTACGACCGCTATGCCCGCGATTTGTTTCAGGACCGCTTTTACAAGCTCCTGGAGCGCCCCCGTGTCTGGCGGACCATTCAACTGGTGCAATGGCTGGCTTTCCTGGGTGTCGGAACTCTGGTCGGGGCGCTGACGACCTGGAACCTGTGGGGCGCTGTGCAGCTGGGCCTCAGCTGGCTTGTCTGGGGCGTGATCGTGCGCACGGTGGCGGTTTGGCACATCACCTGGTCGATCAATTCGGTCACGCATCTCTGGGGTTACCGCCGTTACTCCACCCCGGACGATAGTCGCAACAACTGGTTCGTCGGCTTGATCAGCAACGGCGAGGGTTGGCACAATAACCACCACGCCGAGCCGCGCAGCGTCAAGAACGGCCACCGCTGGTGGGAACTCGACGTGTCGTACTTGACGGTCCGCGTGTTGGCGTCAGTCGGTCTGACCTGGGATCTGGTCACGCCGCGGCGCCGCCAAAGAGATGGCAGTGAGCCGCGTCCTGAAATGGCATCGGCGGGCACGACCGGCGCAGCCGAGGACAGCCACGATCATTTGTTGGCCCCCGAGCGCTCCTTGTCCAGCTGCGGCGAGTGATACGTGTTTTTCAGGACTTGCACCAGGGCTGCCAGCTCGACCGGGTCCGTCAGGATGCGCACGCCGCCGCACTTCTCGATCTCTTCGGGAAAGGTCTTCAGCGTGAGCCGGGCCGCTGCTTCCGTTCACTGGCGGACCATAAAGCGGCCGAGGACTGCGGCGCGCCGGACTGACCCGAACGGTTGACGAACCGTCTTTACAACCCTAGCGTGACAGCATGAAGCACCAGCACGCCAAGTATCTGCACCAGATCAGCCACAAGCGCATCGACCCGCCGGCCGTCGGCGCGCAAACCAGCGTCACGCAGCTGATCGAGGAAGCGTTCCTCTCTTACAACGGCGGCCGGCTGCGCGAAGCCTGCCGGCTCTTTACCAGCAAGATGCTGACCGACGACACCGTCGTCGGCCTGTCGCTATCCGGCGCGCTGACGCCCGCCGGTCTGGGCGCGTCCTGCCTGGTGCCGCTCGTCGAAGCCGGCTTCATCGACTGGATCGTCAGCACCGGCGCGAACCTCTACCACGACACGCACTTCGCGCTGGGCATGGAGATGCACCAGTCGCGCCCGGGGCTCGACGACCTGAAGCTGCGCGAAGAGCAGGTCATCCGCATCTACGACATTGTCTTCGACTACGAGAACCTGCTCGGCACCGACCGCTTCTACCGCACCCTCTGCCGGGGCGAGGCGTTTCAGAAGACAATGGGCACCGCCGAGTTCCACTACCTGGCCGGCAAGTACCTGGCCGCGCGCGAGGATGAGACCAAGACGAAGGGACGCAGCCTGCTGGCTGCCGCTTATCGGCAAGCGGTGCCGATCTTCACCTCGTCGCCGGGCGATTCGTCCATCGGCATGAACCTGGCGGCCTTGCAACTGGAAGGCTCGAAGCTGGCCATCGACCCGCTGCGCGACGTGAACCAGTCGGCATCGATCGTCTACGACGCCAAGAAGACGGGCAATAGCGCGGTGTTCATTCTCGGCGGCGGTTCGCCGAAGAATTTCATCCTGCAAACCGAACCGCAGATTCAGGAAGTGCTGGGACTGGAGGAGAGCGGCCACGACTACTTCTTGCAGGTCACCGATGCCCGGCCCGACACCGGCGGCCTGAGCGGCGCGACCCCGCAGGAAGCGATGACCTGGGGCAAGGTCGATCCCGACCGCCTGCCCGACGCGATCATCTGCTATCTCGATTCGACAGTCTTCCTGCCGCTCTTGACCGCCTACAGCCTGGCGAACCACGCGCCGCGCCCGCCGCGCCGCCTGATGGACAAGCTCGACGCGCTGACGGCGCAACTCACCGCCGAGTACGGCAAGCGCCGGCAGCAGACCGACCCCGCCTGATTCAGCGTTTCGCGCGGAAACCGTCGTAGGGTCCGCTGTGCGGACCATGAACCATCGAAAATCTCAT
>JAEUIF010000706.1 GCA_016795185.1 Planctomycetia bacterium
TGCACAAACGGTTCAAAGACGCGGCCGAGCAACATGAGGGTATCTCCAGGGCCAGCGGCTGGATGCCAAAGGGAGATACCAGTTTATGACGGCGCAGCTGCATCAGCAGCTGCACCTTGGAAGCCCTGCCCCTGCGGGGTACACCAACGCTACCGGCGTCGTTGTCCCAGGGTGCGCTGCGCGACCCTGGGCTGTGGAGTACAACCGCTTCGCGGTAAGCAGATGCGAACCGCCGCGGCGTAACCAGGCTCAGTTCACCCGCTTCGCCGCCTTGATGACCACGTCATCGACCGGCACGTTGGCGTGGCCGCCCTTGAAGCCGGTCTTGACGGCCTTGATCTTGTCCACCACGTCCAGCCCCTCGATCACCTTGCCGAAGACCGCGTAGCCGGCGCTCTCGTTGTTCTTGTTCAGGAAGGCGTTGTCCGCCACGTTGATGAAGAACTGCGCCGTGGCGCTGTCCGGGTCGCTGGTGCGCGCCATGGCGATGGTGCCGCGCAGGTTGTCCGCGCCGGCCTCGTTCTTGATCGGTTCCTTGGTCTTCTTCTGCTTCATGCCGGGCTCAAAGCCGCCGCCCTGGATCATGAAGTCCTTCTGGTCACGGGTGTTCTCCTTGCCCATCACGCGATGAAAGACCGTGCCGTCGTAAAACTTGTCATCCACGTAGTTGAGGAAGTTCTTGACCGTGACGGGCGCTTTGTCCGGGAACAGCTCGATCTTGATGTTGCCCATCGAGGTTTCCAGGAGCACGACGGGGTTCTTCTCCTGGGCCGACGCCGTCAGGACGGCGCTCAGCAGCAACGCGCACGCAAGCAAACGAACCATCGGAAATCTCCTGTGAGGTAGTTTAGCGGCGAGCCAAAGGCGGGCGCTGGTCCACAGCGCTCGCCTTTGGCTCGCGGCTAAACGAACAACGTAAAACTACTGACGAACCACCGACTGGATCGTCACGTCCTGCAACGGCACGTTCTCGTGGCCGGCCTTGGTCCCGGTCTTCACGCCCTTGATCTGATTGACCACGTCCAGGCCCTCGGTCACCTTGCCGAAGACGCAGTAGCCGACGCCATCGCTCGACTTGGCCTTGTCGAGAAAATCGTTGTCCACGACGTTGATGAAGAACTGCGCCGTGGCGCTGTCGGGCACCGACGTGCGGGCCATCGCCAGCGTGCCGACCTTGTTCGACAGGCCGTTGCCCGATTCGTTCTTGATGGCCGCCTTCGTCTTCTTCTGGCTCATGCCGGGCAGGAAACCGCCGCCCTGGATCATGAAGTTGCTCATCACGCGGTGGAAGATGGTGCCGTCGTAAAACTTCTCGTCCACGTAGGCCAGGAAGTTCTTCACGGTGATCGGCGCCTTGTCCTCGTACAGTTCGACCTTGATGGTCCCGGCGGAAGTGGTGATGACGACGGTCGGATTCATGGCTGCTGCTCCTGGGGTGAAAACCTTGTGCTCCCCTCGCCCCTTGCGGGAGAGGGGTTGGGGGTGAGGGGTGGAACGGCTTGCGAACTCGGCTGCCTCCCCCTCACCCCCGACCCCTCTCCCGCAAGGGGCGAGGGGCTGTGCGGACAGCTCATTCGGGCGCGCGGCGCACGCTCTGGATGATGACGGCCTCGACCGGCACGTTCTCGTGCCCGCCGATGCTGTCCGTGGGCACCGTGCGAATTTTATGGACCACGTCCAGCCCGTCGATGACCTTGCCGAAAACGCAGTAGCCGCCGCACTGGTTGTCCAGCCGGCTGTTGTCGTTGACGTTGATGAAGAACTGCGCGGTCGCGCTGTGCGGGTTGTTGGTGCGCGCCATGGCGAGGGTGCCGATGGTGTTCGACAGGCCGTTGCCCGATTCGTTCTGGATCGGGTCGCGCGTCCGCTTCTCCTGCATGTTGGGCGTGAAGCCGCCGCCCTGGATCATGAAGTCCGGAATGACGCGGTGAAAAATCGTGCCGTCGTAGAAGCCGGCGTCCACGTAGTCGAGGAAGTTCTTGACGGTGATCGGGGCCTTGTCGGGATACAGCTCGATGACCACCGGGCCTTTCGAGGTTTCCATCACGACCACCGGCTTGCCCGGCAGGCTGCGCGCGGTGGTATTGGCGACCCCACCGCCGGCCTTCGGCGCGGACTCCGGCCCGCCGCAACCGACGAGCAGGGAAACGGAAAGACAAGCAAGCGAAAGCAAGGTGCGGTTCACGTTCATTGGTCCCCAATGGTTCTCAGGCGAGCGGCGGGGGGGGGGCC
>JAEUIF010000780.1 GCA_016795185.1 Planctomycetia bacterium
GTGGCGCCATTGCCGCACGACGCGCCGCCAGAAACGCTCTTTGGCGCCATCGCGCTGTTGGGGAGTGGACATGGTAGTTACCTCCTTTGCGGAGGATTACACCATGACCGTCAAGAACGCCCTTGGCCGGACGGAGACGGACATCGTGGAGATGAAACCGTGCGACATCGACCGTAGCGGCCCGATCTGGGAGTACCGGCCCGGCCGGCACAAGGGCGAACACCACGAACGCGAACGCGCCGTCTTTCTTGGGCCGCGAGCCCAGAAACTGCTCCGGCCCTACCTAGAAGACATCAGCGTTGATGAATACGTCTTCAGTCCCGCTCGTGCCGAGGCGGCCCGGCTGGCAACGATCCGAGCGAAGAAGGGCCAACCGCTCGTGAAGCCGCAGAAGGACCGCGGCAAGTGGGCCCTACGCAACCACTACGACGCCGACAGCTACCGCCGGGCAATCAGGCGAGCGTGCAAGAAAGCGGGAATCCCGATCTAGTGTCCGTTGCAATTGCGTCACGCCGCCGGTACGGTCATTCGCAAGAAGTACGGCTTGGAGGCCAGCCAGGCAGTCCTTGGGCACGCCGAGTTGGGCGTCACGCAGGTGTACGCAGAAGTGGACAGAACAACGGCTCTGAAGGTGATGTCGGAAATCGGCTGATCCAAACGCCATGCTGGGAGTCCCGGTGCGCCCGTTCCAGGCTTGGCGGCGGGCGCACCCGCCTGACAGAGCACTTTGCCGCCGATAGTATAGATGAAGCCACCAAGCAGTTGGCGGTCCCGTACTTCGCCCGAAACTGGAAAAACGCAGAGTGCATCGCCGGGTAAAGGACGTACCACCATGCGGATCTACACCATGCGTGGCAGCGAGCCGAATACTCGCCCGCTCTCATCAGCTGACGAACGCCGAACCAGCTCCTTCGGCCAGCGACTCGCCGCCTTCGACCTTGGTTACGACGTAATGTACATGCGGCTGCTTGTCTCCGGACTCGTCAGAGACCGTGACGAGCCATGCTGGTTGTTTCAGAAGTGCATCGACCTGGACTGTCACGCGGTCATTCTCAAACCAGATCTAGACGTACTAGCGCTGGACGATCTGCGCCGGGCCATCCGAGACCTCAAGGAATTTGTTCGGAGTTTCCCTGCGAGGCGCGCCGAAGCGGGTGACGTTTCAGACATCGAGGAATCTGCCGACAACGATGCCAACAACCTGATTGGGCTCGTGGTGCAAGAAGTTCTCCGCTGTGTGGAGAGAACTCCAGCCCTGCATTTCTGGTGCAAGCTCGGAAAGTGGCTCGCGGATTTCCAGATGGCCGACGGGGACAGGTTGTTCCGTGGCTTCCCCGCTAGCCTGGATTGCGCACCGTGTCGAGGTGTGGACGCCCGGCGGCGCGGGTGGCCCGGCGGTGCGGGCGGCCGCAGCGCTGGGGAGTGGCCGGGACGCGGCCACCCGCGCCACGCGGCGAAAAACGGCGGTTGGGCCCGCCCTCGGCGCGCACCCGCTGCGCCGGCAGTGCCCGACTGCCTGACGCCAGGGCGGGTAGGGTTTACATGGGCTGATCGGCGCTGGCCCCAGGCACGACCGCGCGCGCCTGCCGGACCGCCGCCACGAACTGCTCCAACGCCTGCCGCACCTGGCACCACAGTTCCTGATATGGCCAGGTCGCACAGCAGTGGAACCAGATCCGCCGGATACTCGTCTTCACCACTGCCGCCACTTTCCACAGCCGCGTCCGCAACGTGCTCACCTCGGCTTTCGCCACCTCGGGCAGCGCCGCCGTCGCTTCCCGATGCAGCACCACCAACGCATACGCCAACGTGTGTTCCAACAACTTGAAGGCGTTGGCCCGG
>JAEUIF010000837.1 GCA_016795185.1 Planctomycetia bacterium
GCTCCAGTCAGTCACAAACTGCTCTAGCACGCGAAAATTCCTTGGAAAACCGGGAACCCGCGCGTCCCCCAAGGTGTCCGGTAGGTGCCGACTGCAACCGCGACAGGCCAGGGAAAGTAGTTTGCACAGGATTTTGGCGGAGAATGCGCAATCCGCGCGGCAGGCCATTGACGCTGGCCCGGTCGCACGGGAAGATGAATATATCCGGTTCGCACAGCCCTACTTGGTTTTCCAGCGCGAGCGAACGTCGGGCAGTGCGGACAGGTGGCCTCAGCCGATGTCGGCTGTGGCCCGGACTTTCCCAGACTGCCGGTTTTGCAACGGGGCTGGCTCGGATCCGGCCCGGAGGTGGTTCCACGGCGACTTTGCTGCTCCTCACCGCGTTCTCGCACGCGGGCCAGTGGACCTCCGGCGCTCGATCGCAACCGCCAAAGGAGGTCCATTGAACACCGCAACGGTGCGAAGTCTCGTGCAGGCTCCCCGCCAGGAAGCCGCTCTCGACCGCGCTTTCCTCTGCGCCCGCATCGCCGACGACAACAAGGGTCGGGACATCATCGTCCTCGACATGCGCGGCGTCACCCCGCTCTACGACTTCTTCGTGCTCGTCACCGGCGGCAGCCGGCGGCAGATCCACACCATCGTGGAAGAGATCGACGCCGCCATGAACGCCCACGGCGACCGCCGTCTGGGCGTCGAAGGCTATGAATCGAGCCGCTGGGTCGTGCAGGATTACGGCGACGTGGTGGTTCACGTCTTCGATGAAGACGCGCGCCGCTACTACGCACTCGAAGAGTTGTGGGCCGATGCCAAGCGTCGGGAATGGCGGAGCGCGTAGCGCGACACCGTAGCGCTGGACCAAGCATGGTTTCGATGCCCCTCTCCCGCCAGGGGCGAGGGGAGTAGTTTGGAACCAGGCAAGCCCGCGGGTTGCCGCTCGCGGGCTTGTGGGGTATTCTGTTCACTCCATGAACCTCATCACACTGCTGCAAGACCGGCTGCGGCTCGCGCTGACCGGCCTGGTGGACGATCCGTCGCCGTATGCGGCCATGCTCAAGGCCGCCAACGATCCCAAGCATGGCGACTACCAGGCCAACTGCGCGATGTCGCTGGCCAAGGCGCTGGGCAAGAAGCCGCCTGAAGTGGCCAAGGAAATCGTCGCCCGGCTGCCCCAGGACGACCTCTTCGAGAAGGTGGAGATCGCCGGGCCGGGCTTCATCAACCTCCGCTTCCGCACCGAATGGCTGGCGGCCCAGATGCAGGCCATCGCCCTGGGCGACCGCCTCGGCATCACTCCCGCCGTCAAGCCGAAGACTTACGTCATCGACTTCAGCGGGCCGAACGTAGCGAAGCCGCTGCACGTCGGACATCTGCGGAGCACGATCATCGGCGACAGCCTGTGTCGGCTGCTGCGCTTCCTGGGACACAAGGTCATTGGCGATAATCACCTCGGCGACTGGGGCCTGCAATTCGGCATGTTGCTGCACGGCTACAAGCACCACCGGGACGATGCGGCGCTGCAAGGCGACCCCGTGCGCGAGTTGGCGCGGGTCTACGTGATGCTGCGCAAGAAGATCAAGCCGGCGGAGGACGTGGAAGACGAGCCGGCCAACGCCAAGAACTATCCACCGGATGAACTAGCGGAATCGCAGGCGGTGCTGGCGGCCTGTCGGCAGGAGACGTCCAAACTCCACGCGGGCGATCCGGAGAACCTAAAACTCTGGAAGCAGTTCATGCCCTGGGCGATGGCCGAAATCGAGGCCATCTATAAACGGCTCGACGTGAAATTCGACGAAACGCTGGGCGAGAGCCATTATCACTCCATGCTCGCGGACGTGGTACGCGACCTGCGGGCCAAGGGCATCGCCCAGGAAAGCCGAGGCGCGATCGCCATCCTCTTCGGCGAGAACCAACCGGCGGCGATCATTCAATCGTCGCACGGCGCGTACACCTACACGACGACCGATTTGGCGACGATTCGCTATCGAGTCGAACGCTGGAACCCGGACGAGATTCTGTACGTCGTCGATTTTCGGCAGGCGTTGCACTTCCAGCACGTTTATGACGCAGCGCGGCGCTGGGGTTATGACCAGCCAAAGTATCACCACGTTTCCTTCGGTTCGGTGCTCGATCCCAAGTCGCGCAAGCCCTTCAAGACCAGCGAGGGGGGCGCGGCGACGCTGGAAGAACTGCTCAACGAAGCAGTCCAGCATGCCGCAAAGATGTACGTTCAGATTTGTGAGGAACGGCGGCAGCGCGGCGATGAAATTCCGGAACTTTCTCCAGGCGAACTGAAGCAGGTCCACGAAGCTGTTGGCATCGGCGCCGTGAAGTATGCCGATTTGTGCCAGAATCGCGAATCTGATTATGTCTTCAGCCTGGAAAAGATGACTTCTCTGGAGGGCAACACTGCCACCTACATGCAGAACGCCTATGTGCGTAACCGGGGTATCTTTCGCAAGGGTGATGAGAACTCGGAACTCTACCGGACGCATCCACCGCCGGTGCTTCTCGGTCAACCGAAGGAGCGGGCGCTGGCCTTGCAACTGCTGCGCTTCGAGGATGCGTTGCAGTCGGCTGTGGTGGACTATCGGCCGAACAATGTGACCGCCTACCTGTGGGACCTGGCCAAGTCCTACAGTGGCTTCTACGAAGAGTGTCCGGTGCTGAAGGCCGAGACGCCGGCGCTGCGCCAGAGCCGGTTGCTGCTCTGCGACCTGACCGCCCGCACCATCCAGAAGGGCCTGGAACTGCTGGGCATTCGCACCATCGAACGCATGTAAGCGGCTCGGTTTCCCCGAGTTCCAATACCAGAATAGCTGACAGCTATCAGCTGATAGCTGTCAGCTATTCTGGTAATGACAACGAACGATTGCGGCCCGCCCGGTCAGCGCTCCAGGATGTAGGAAACGCCGACCAGAATGAGGATCAGCCAGGCCGGGAAGTTGTTGGGGTGCAGAACCTGGAAGACTTGTCCCAGGCCGAGCAGGATCAGGATGATGGAGAAGATCAACTGGTCGGTGCTGACGTTCAAGCGCATGGTTCGACTCCTGGGCTAGCGCCCGATCAAGGTGCATGCGCCGGTCAGGACCAGCAGAATGCCCATGACGACATTGATGCCGTAAACCGCCGCCCCCGTAGGCTGGAGGTAGTGGATCAGCCCCATGCCGATCAGCCAGCTGCCGAAACAGATGTTGCCCAGGTTGCGCGGCAACATCAGCAGGAACTTGTTCATGTGCGAGTCTCCGGTGAGCGCGTTGCGAGAGACAGTGTGCGAGTCATTTGCCCATGAGGAAGCAAACGCCGGCGGCGATGGCCAGGCCGCCGCTGACGAAATTGATGCCGGTAAAGCCCAGGCTGAACACGAGCCGCAGCCCTTCCAGGATCAGCCAGACAGCCAGCAGAAACTGCGCCAGGTTTTTACGATAGTCGAGCACGGCCGAACTCCGTCACGAGAATGAGCGACGGAGATAAGACGCTAGCGCGGGCCAATTCGTTCCTTCCCGACCCACGGCCGCAGCACTTCCGGGACGATCACTGTACCGTCGGCCTGCTGGTAATTCTCCAGGATGGCCACGATGGCGCGCGTGACGGCGACGGCGGTGCCGTTGAGCGTGTGCGCGAAGCGCGTCCCTTTCTCATTCGCCGGCCGGTAGCGAATCTTGAGCCGGCGCGCCTGGTAGTCGGTGCAATTCGAGGTGCTGGTCACCTCGCAATAAGCCCCGTCGCCCTTCTCGCCGCGCGCCGGCATCCAGGCTTCCAGGTCATACTTGCGGTATGCCGGGCCGCCCAGGTCGCCGGTGCAGGTGTCAATGATGTGAAAGTGCAGCCCTAGCCCCTGGAAAATCTTCTCTTCGATACGCAGGATTTCCAGATGGCACGCTTCACTCTGCTCCGGCGTGCAGAAGACGAACATCTCGACCTTCGTGAATTGATGGACGCGGAACAACCCGCGCGTCTCCTTGCCGGGCGCGCCGGCCTCCGTGCGGAAGCAGTGCGACAGGCCGACGTACTTCAACGGCAGCTTGTCGGCTTCCAGGATCTTGTCCTTGTGCATGCCGCCGAGGGTGATTTCCGCCGTGGCGACCAGGCAGAGGTCGGTGCCTTCCAGGGTGTAGATTTGCCGTTTGTTCGGGTCCGGGTCGCGCGGAATGAAGCCGATGCCTTCGAGGACCGAATCGCGGGCCACGTCGGGCGTGATGACGGGCGTATAGCCTTCGGCTAGCAGAGTCTGCATGGCGTACTGGACCAGGGCCAGTTCCAGCAGCACTGCTTCGTTCTTCAGGTAGTAGAATTTCTGCCCGGCAACGCTGGCCCCGGCCTCGAAGTCGGCCAGGTCGAGCTTTTCGCACAGGGCGACGTGATCCAGCGGCTTGAAGGCGAACTGCGGCTTCTGCCCTGAAACCTTGACGACCTTGTTGTCCTCGGCCGTGGTGCCAACCGGGGCGTCAGGGTGGCTCAGGTTGGGGATGCCCTTGAGGGCCAATTCCAGGTCGAGGTCGATTTGCTTTTCCTGCTTCTCCAGGTCGCCGACCTGCACGCGCAGTTGCTTCCCTTCCTGGATCAGCGCCTGCTTCTTGGCGTTGTCCTTTTCGCCGGGTATCAGCTTGGAAACCTCGTTCTGCCGCTGCTGAAGTTGCTGACGCTCGTGGACCAGCCGTTTGCGCTGGTCGTCCAAGCGGACCACGCTGTCCACGTCCGCCTTCGTATTGCGGTTAGCGCAGTTGGTTTTGACGGCGTCGAGGTGTTCGCGAATGTACTGTGCGTCGAGCATGCTCGTATCCCAGAATTAGGCCGATTGGCGCCCACTTTTGCGGCTGTTGAAAAGCCCCCTCATGACGATGTGGTCGGGGACAGGCGCGCCGATGCGCTTTCGCACGATCTCGCAGAATTCCTGAGCTTCGTGGGGATGGCAGGCGAGCTCGTCCACGGTCCAGCCGGGAAAGAACGCCTTGCGCGTGGTATTCAGGAGGTCGTAGAACTGGTGCCGATCCAGGGCACAACCCAGTTCCCGCAGTTGCGCGTCGATATCGGTGCGAGGAGCCCGGCCGTTCACCGCGGACGCGGGAGCGGCGTCCGTTGCCGCCACCACCAGGGCATCGATCAGGGCAACAATCTCTGCCGTGACCGCATCGACCACCACGGTAAGCTGCACAGCCTGCGCGTCGTGTGGGTGGTCGCGGACGAGGATATGTATCATCGTGTTGTCGTTGGCCGGGGTGGATCCGTCCCGGTCCCAGGCATTGACGCTGTCGAGGTCTCGATACAGGAAAAATTCGGCAGCCGCCAGCTGGGCTTCGTGCTCGAGGAGGTCGCGCACGGGCCGAGCGTCTTCGTCCTCGGCTCCCTGATACTGACATTGTGGCCAGAAATCGAGCGCGGCGTCGAGCAGCGTCAGCGGTCGAAATGCCGCGCGGCTCAGCGGAAAACTTAAATCGATGCCGCCGATGGTGGTCATGTCGGCCCGTGATACTGCTGACGTGACTCGGTCACGTCATAGTCCCTGGGAAAGTAAAAGACGTAGTCGCCGCGCCCTCCGGGCAACGGCAGCAGATCGCCCGCATCAGTGAACTCGAACACAAAGCGGGTCTTGGATTTTGGTATCCGAAGTCGCTGGGCGAGATTGCGCGTGGTTCTCGGCAGCGTCGTGAAATACGCACCAAAGGGATGATTGCCGGGCGGTTGGGCAGCGCGGAACAACCACACGCTTTGAGCGCGAATTCCGTGGTAGCCAGCTTGGTCGGTGTAGTGGTTCATTCGCGTTCGACCCGCGCTCGCCTCCGGCTCGCGGCAAAACCAATGGTTTCGATCACTTGGCGCTGACGTCCACCGCCTTCACCGGCTGGTCCTCCGCCAGCGCCCGCACCACCACCTTGTCCTTCAGTTCATCCAGACTCTTGAGGGCCTGCCGAGGTTCGTCGCCGGCGCGGTAATAGGCGATCCGGAATAGTTCGGCGGGATTCTGCACCACCGTGCCGGCGGCGATGTCTTGCTTCGCCACGACCGCGGGGGACAACAAGCCGCTCAGCTTCCCCATGCCTCCCTTGGAGGGATTGCCATCAACCAGCTTCGCGCTGAGCACGGCGGCAGCCAGCCCGCATGCGAGCGCGATCAGCAGCAGGAACACCGTCTTCGGACTAGTTCCCGACTGCTTGCGGACGCGGCGCGGCGGCGCGGGTTCCTGGAGGTCGCCTTCGGATTCCCCGTCGGACATGATCGGTCTCGCTTCCTGGCCGGGCGGATCGCGGCGTTCAGGGGCGCTTTTCGAGCGGGACGTATTGCCGGTCACGCACGCCGACGAACACCTGTTCGGGCCGGTAGATGCGGTTGTTCTTCAGTTGTTCCAGCCAGTGCGCCAGCCAGCCGGCCACGCGGGAAATCGCGAAGATCGGCGTGAACAGGTCGCGCGCGATGCCCAGCGCCTCGTAGACGATGCCGGAATAGAAATCGACGTTCGGGAAGACGCCCTTCTTGGCGTACTCGAATTCCGCGCTGGCGGCGATCTTGTCGAGTTCGACGGCGATGTCGTAATTCTTCGGCCGGCTGGTCTCGGCGAAGGCATGTTCGGCGAGTTCCTGCAATACCGTGGCCCGCGGGTCCTTGACCTTGTAGACACGGTGGCCCATGCCCATGATCTTGTACTTGGGATCGGCGGCGATCTTCTTTTGCAGCCAGGACTTCACGTCGGCCGGTGAAGTCAGGTCCTTGAGCATCACCAGCACTTCTTCGTTGGCCCCGCCGTGCAGCGGGCCCGTCAGCGTGCCAATGGCCGAGCTGATGACGGTGTAGGGGTCCGCCAGCGTCGAGGCCGTCACGCGCGCCGAGAAGGTCGAGGCGTTCATCGTGTGCTCGGCGTGCAGGATCAAGCAGGCGTCGAGCACCTTGCGAATCGCCGGCGACGGTTCGCGGTCGAAGAGCATGTAGTAGAAGTTGGCCGCGTGATCCAGGTCGTCGCGCGGCTGAATCGCTTCGTCGCCGTGCCGCAGCCGATGAAAGGCGGCGACCACGGTCGGCATCTTGGCAATCAAGCGAATGACGGCTTCCCAGTTCTTGTGCGGATTGGTGACGTCGCGCGAGGGGTAGAACATGCCCATGGCCGCCACGGCGGCTTGCAGGGCGTCCATCGGGTGGCCGGTCTCGGGCAGGCACTTGATGAGGTCGATAATCTTGTACTTCAGCCGCCGATGGTGCCGCAGTTCATTGTCAAAATTGGCCAACTCGCGCTGGGTCGGCAACTCGCCCTTGAGCAACAGCCAGGCCGTTTCTTCAAAGCAACTCTCGCGTGCCAGGGTTTCCACCGCGATGCCGCGATACTCGAGACGGGCGCGATG
>JAEUIF010000888.1 GCA_016795185.1 Planctomycetia bacterium
ACGGGCGTACGGCCATCACGGCCATTCTCGCGGCCCGCCAAGCCGACACGGTGAAGCTCGCGGAGGCCGCTTGAGAAATCTGCCCGCGCCGGCAAGATTTCAGACATTAGCATTGCAAAGCCGTGGGCATGGCACCCAGAATGGCTTTCCACTGGGCAACAAGTTCCTTGGTCTTGCACTGGATGATTTTCGCCGGGAGACTTGCCGACATGCTCCTGCGTGCCCGCCACTATGCCACCGGGGAACGGGTGGACATCGTCTGCACCAACGGGCGCATCGCCTCCATCCAGCCCGCCGGCCCCGCCACGCCCGACAGCACCGCCGGCTGGGTCGCGCCGACTCTGTTCGATTTGCAGATCAACGGCTGCGACGGGCACAGCTTTAACTCGGAGAAGCTGACCGTCGAGACGGTACGGCATGTCGTCGACACCTGCCGGCGGCACGGGGTCGGCGGCCTGTGCCCGACGCTGGTGACGAACGGGTTCGAGGCCCTGCGGCACGGCATGGCCACCATTCGCCAGGCGTGCGAGAGCGACGCCGCCGTCGCCCGCGCGGTGCCGGCCATTCATCTCGAAGGGCCGTATTTGTCGCCCGAGGACGGACCGCGCGGCGCGCACTCCCGGCAGCACATCCGCCCGCCGGACTGGGACGAGTTCCAGCGCTTGCAGGAAGCGGCCGGCGGACGCATCCGTCTGGTGACATTGGCCCCAGAACACGAGGGAGCCTTGCCCTTCATCGAGAAGTTGACGGCCGGAGGAGTCGTCGTGGCGCTGGGCCACACGATGGCCAGCGGCGAGCGCATTGCCGAAGCCATCAAGGCTGGTGCGAAGCTGAGCACGCACCTGGGCAACGGCGCTCATGCGATCATGCCACGGCACGACAACTACATCTGGCAACAGCTGGCGGCGGATGAACTCTGGGCCAGCATCATCTGTGACGGCCAGCACCTGCCGGCGTCGGTAGTGCGGTGCATCGTGCGCGTCAAGACGCCGGCGCGGGTCATACTCACCTGCGACGCCAGCAGCCTGGCCGGTCTACCGCCGGGCCGTTACGGCGAATGGGACCAGGAATTCGAGGTGGTGCCCGAAGGCAAGGTGGTGGTGCCTGGGACAGCCTACCTCGCCGGTTCGTGGGCCTTCACGGATCGCTGCATCGGCAATGTGATCCGCATGGCCGGCGTCAACCTGCGCGACGCCATCGACATGGCCGGCGCACGGCCGCGCGAACTGCTCGGACTGCCGCAGCGTCGCCTCGAACCCGGCATGCCCGCCGACCTGATGCTCTTCGACTGGGAGTACGGCGGCGAGTTCCGCGTGCGCGAAACCCTGACGGCCTGACCATGGAATTCTCCCCGTTCGACCTGCCCCTGACCGATCCGCGCCATCCGTTTCACGTCACGCACATGGAAATGGCGCTGGAGGAAGCCGCCCAGGCCGCCGCCGAGGACGAGGTGCCGGTGGGCGCAGTCATCGTGTCGCTCCAGCGCGGTCTGATCGGGCAGGCGCACAACCAGCGTGAGTTGCTGAAAGACCCCACGGCCCACGCCGAGATGGTCGCCATCACCCAGGCCGCGCAGTCGCTGCGTTCCTGGCGATTGGAGGACTGCATCCTCTACGTGACCCTGGAGCCGTGCCCGATGTGCGCCGGGGCCATCGTTCTGGCCCGCCTGCCGATGGTTGTCTATGGGACGACCGACCCCAAGGCCGGCGCATGCGATACGCTCTACCGCATCACCAACGACGCCCGGCTGAATCATCGCGCGCAGGTGGTCGGCGGCGTGCTGGCTGAGCGCTGCGCGGGCGTTCTCAGCGCCTTTTTTGCCGAGAAGCGCAGGCAGGGGAAGCGTTGACTTTGCGGAAAATTCCCAGGAGGGATATTGACGCGCCGCCAGCCGTGATACACTGGAACCATTCCAGTCCGTTCCAGATTGCCCATCCTCTCTCGGTTTAAGGTGAGCCTGCGATGAAGAAGCTGCTCGCGCTGACCACGGCGTTCGTGCTCACTGCCGGCCCCGCCGCGGCCCAGGCGCCGAAATCACGGGTCTATACTCAGCCCCCGTTGCCCTCCGCCGAGGCGCTGACGCGCCTGAACCTGAAACAAGCCTGGCGCACGTACCTGCCCACGGATACCTCGCGCGACGGTGTCGCCACCGTGCAGGTGATGGGCGACCGTCTCTACATCCAGCTGCGCAACGGCGCGGTGCTGGCGCTGAACGCCGACACCGGCCAGACGCTGTGGCGGGCGCGCGTGGGCCAGACGTACAACGTCACCCAGCCATTGGGCTTCAACTTCGATACGGTCTTCGTGGTCAACGGCTCGCGCGTCTTCGGCCTCGACCGGGCCACGGGCGGCCTGAAGCACGAGCTGGTGTCGCCGAACATTCCGACCGCCCCGCCGGTGGGCGATGCGGAACGGCTGTATCTGTGCGTCGGCGGCAACCGGCTGCTCGTCTACACATTGCCCGTGCCCGACGAGAACGAGGGCGCTGTGCCCGCGCCGCCGCCAGCACGCACTCCGCCGGCAGGGCCCATTGTGACCAACGAGATGCTCGGCACTCGCCGGTCCGCGCTGGGCGGCTACTATGGCACCGAATCGCGCATGCTTTCTCCGCTGTCGAGCGACAACCGCATGCACGAAACCTACACGCCGCTGGCCACCGCCAACCAGACGAATCTGGCCCGTTCCGCGAAGCAGCAGCTGTCGGTGGCCTGGGAATACACGACCGACGGCCGGCTGGAGTACGCTCCTCTGATTACACTGCGCACCCAGGACACGCCGGGCTTCCTCGTGGTCCCCAGCGCGAAGGGCACGACCTACGGCAGCGTCAAGTCCGTCAAGGCGCTGACTTACGGCTTTGAAACCGAAGCCCCCGCGACCGCGCCCATGGCGCAGTACGGCGACATCGCCTATATGTCCTACGGCAACGCCACGCTGTCCGCGATGAACATCGATACCGGCAAGCTGCTCTGGCGGCTGCCGATCGCTGGCACCAACCGCCGCAAGCCCATCGTTACCGATGAGGACATCTACATCCTGCCCGACCGTGCCGGCCTGTACCGCATCAATCGGGGAACGGGCGATGTGATCTGGCAAAACCAGAAGGCGCAGAAGTTCCTGAGCTACAACCGCAAGTTCGTCTACGCCCTTGATTTCGCGGGCGACCTGCTGGTCCTCGACCGCGCCCGTGGCACCGAACTGAGCAAGTACGACGTGCGCGATCTGGTCGTCGCCATCGACAACGAATACACGGATCGCTTCTTTCTGGCCGCGCACGATGGCTTGCTGGTCAGCTTCCACGACCGCGACTACGCCTCGCCCGTCTACCACAAGCAGCTGATCGAGGAACAACGGCTTCAGCGCAAGCGCATGGAAGAAATGCCGGCCAAGGAGTGACGGCTTGGCGGTAGCGGTTGCACTAATTCCGAGCCTCCGGCCCATTCCGGAGGCTCGCTGCATTCCGGGACGGAGCCATCCCGCCTTGACCGCCTGGCGACTGACGTTGACTGCGTTGCTCTGGGGCGTGCTGGGCGTTCCCTTGCTCTGGCCGCTCGTGCAGCTGGCCAGGCAACCTGCGGCCTGGAGCGCCTGGCACGACACCTCCCGTCTGCTCGAACTGGCGGACAACACGGTGCGACTGGTGGCTGGCACGCTGGCCATTGCCGCGCCGCTCGGCATCTTGCTCGCCGTGCTGCTCTACCGCAGCGATTTGCCCGGCCGCCGCGTCTTCCGTTTCGCGCTCATCCTGTTGCTGTTCGTGCCGCTGCCGTTGTTTGCTTCCGCCTGGCAAGCCACGCTCGGCGCGGGCGGCTGGCTCGCCGGCAGCGGCGAATGGCGGCCGTGGGTGCAAGGCATCTGGCCTGCGATCTGGGTCCATGCCCTGGCAGCGCTGCCCTGGATCGTGCTGCTGGTCGGGCAGGGACTCTGCTGGGTCGAGCGCGAACTGGAGGAAGACGCGCTGACGGTCGCCAGCCCATGGCGCGTCTTCTGGCGCTTCACGCTGCCGCGCGCCCGCGCGGCGCTGGCCGCCGCGCTGCTCTGGACCGCCGTGCTGACGGCCGCCGAGATCACCGTCACCGACCTGATGCTGGTCCGCACTTTCGCCGAGGAAGTTTACACGCAGTTCACGCTGCAAAACCCGGACGACTTGCCGCGCGCGGTGGCGGTCTCGCTGCCGGCGACGGCACTGGCGACGCTGCTCGTTCTCGGTGCCGCGCGACACTGGCGGACCTCGCTGCCGCCGCTGACACAAGCCGCCGAGCCATTCT
>JAEUIF010000889.1 GCA_016795185.1 Planctomycetia bacterium
ACGGGCGTACGGCCATCACGGCCATTCTCGCGGCCCGCCAAGCCGACACGGTGAAGCTCGCGGAGGCCGCTTGAGAAATCTGCCCGCGCCGGCAAGATTTCAGACATTAGCATTGCAAAGCCGTGGGCATGGCACCCAGAAAGCCCTACTTTTGGGCAACAGGTTCTTTGATTTTGCACTAGGCTAGCGTTGGCTGCCACGCGCCGTGGTGTAAGACGCCTGGCAAGCGCCGGCTGGCGAACGCACCGCCTTGCCGTCGGTAGCGACGGGTGCTGCCGGCTCCTCGCTGGGTTTCTCGGCGCGGTGCGTGCGGATGACCAGCAAGCGCTGCACCGGGTTCTGCTCGTCGCGGCGCAGGAAGCACTCGTGGCCCAGGGTGTGCGGTTTCTCGTACCGGCCGCCGACGATCAGAAATTCGTTGCCCAGCGTGACTTCCCAGGCGAACTGGGCGTAGCGTTCCACCGCGCGCTCTTCCTTGAGGATCCAACCGGACAGGTCGCCAGCCGGGCGCGGCAGCAAGCTCGTATCGCCGTGGAAGACCTGCGGCACGAAGCGCAGCTTGGTCCGGCCGTCGGCGGAGAGGCTCGCAGTCACTTCGAGCGTGCATTGTGCCTTATCGAGGTTGACCTCGGTCGGGTTTCCGTCGGTTCCCAGCTGGAAACTGCACGTGGGCGATTCTGGCCCGAGCACCAGCTTGTTGGCCTTGTCTTGCAAGCAGCGAATGCGGCGCGGATTCGCGCAGCTGCGTTCGGAAGCCAGCAGCAGTTGCAAGCCAACCGGCGTGATGCCGCCGATCTGGCCGATGCGGAACCCGTTGTCTTCCAGGACCGCCTTGTTTTCCAGGGGAATGATCTGCTCGTCGGCGTCGTTCCAGAGATCGCGGTTCAGGTAAGAGTCGCCGAACGGCTTTTCGATGAGCGCCACGTCCATCTGAATCGTGTCCGGCCCTACCGGCCCCGCTGGTTGCAGGAAACGGTCCAGCCACGACGTCGGCCGCGCGTTACGGTTCGAGACGCAGCCCAGCATCATGCTGGCCAGCAGCCCGAGCAGGATCGCCTGCCAATGGCGCATAAAGGACGTCCTTGTCCCGAATGGTTCGGCAACGGTCGCGAAAATGATGCGGGCTTTTAGCGATTCGCTTGCGGCGGGTCAAGAGCAATCGCGATGGAACGGCGGGCTTTCCCGCCCGCCGTTCCTACCCAGATTGCGAAGCCGCCAGCGGCGGAAGTGAACCGGTCAAATCCTCCACGGCTCGCGCGCCGGCAGGTCGAGCAGCTTGTTCGCGTCCTCGTTGTCGAAGCGTTCCTTGACCGGGTCCCACGTCAACGGCTTGCGCAGTTCGTAGCCGATCGCGCCCAGGTGGCAGATGGTCGCGGTGCGGTGGCCGACCTCCGCCGGGCAGATGCACTCCTTGCGGCTCTTGACGCAGTCGAGGAAGTTGCGCACGTGGTCCTTCGACGGGTAGACGTGGAACTCGTTCTCGCCGATGGGCTTTTCCAGGATGGTCGCCGGGTCGCTCTTGATCATGCCGCGCGAGACGAAGATGGTGCCGTCCGCGCCCTCGAACACGCAATCCGCCGGCCCGCCGTGAAACATCTCGACGCCGTTGGCATAGACAAACTTCAAGCCGCTGGTGCCCTTCTCGGGCGGTTCGATCTTCACCGGGCCGCTGCCGTCCATGTCGAGCGCCCACTGCGCGATGTCGAAGTGATGCGCGCCCATGTCGGCCAACCCGCCGCCGGCGTATTCCTTGTAGTTGCGCCAGGCGGGGAAATGCTTGTGAATCCCCTTCGGGCACAGCACCTCGTGGTAGCCGCGCTGCGGGGCGGGTCCGAGCCAGAGTTCCCAGTCGGTGCCTTCGGGCACGGGCTGTTCCGGCAGGTCGCACTTCACCGGCGGCCCACCGACGCCGATACGCACGGACTTCACCTTGCCGATCCGGCCGTTGCGGACCAGTTCTACGGCCAGGCGGAACCGGCCGCCAAATTCGCTGCGCTGCTGGCTGCCGGTCTGAAAGACGACCTTGTTCTTCGCCACCGCCTCGACGATCCGCCGGCCCTCGGCGATGGTGTGCGTCAGCGGCTTCTCGCAGTAGATGTCCTTCTTGGCGTTGGCGGCCAGGATACAGGGGATGGCGTGCCAGTGGTCCGGCGTCGCAATGACAACGGCATCCACGTCCTTCCGCGTCAGCAGGTCGCGAAAATCCTTGGTCACCTGGCAGCCCTTGAATTCGCCCTTTTCGCGCTGCTCCTTGTAGCGGTCCTCGACGGTCTTCTGGGCGCTGTCGAGCCGTTCCTTGACCACGTCGCAGACGGCGACAACCTGCACGTCCTTCTGGCCGAGGAAACGGCCGAGGTGCCCGCGGCCCATCGTGCCCACGCCAATGAAGGCGACGTTGATGCGCTCGTTAGCGGCGGCCCGGCCGCGCGCCCGCGACGGCAGGATGAACGGCCCGGCCACGCCGGCGGCAGCCAGACCCTGGACAAACTGACGACGCGACAGTTGCTTGCTCATGGAGAGAACCTTTCCGCGAGTGATGGTGGGGAGCGATGCACCACTATATGTCAGCGCTACGGAGTTCGCAATCCATTGGCACGCGCCGCGATTTCGGCACATAATAGGGGCAGGTTTATTTCGCTGAAACGCTCGATGCGAGCAATAAGGTCTGAAATAGCTGTTAGCTGTCAGCTATCAGTTATCAGCTATTTCACGAATTGAAATGGTCGCACTGGCCCTGAAGCATTCGGTATCATCGCCAAGCACCACGCGGTGTGGAGTCGATCCATGAACGCGCCAGTGGCTACAGTGGGTCCATACTCGATCCTGGGTGGGTTTCCAGCGGCCGAGCCAAACGCCTTTCTGGCCGAGCACCGGCAGGACGGCCGCCGCGTGGTCCTGCGTCACGTTCCCAGCGGAAATCTGGCACATCCGGGGACGTTGGAGCGCTTCCGCCGGATCACCGATGCCGCGATCCGTTTAAATCGCTGCAACATCGTGCGGTTGCATCAGGTCGCGCACGAGAACGGGCACTACAACGCGGCCATTGAATATGTGGACGGCCCCAACTTGCAAGAGTTCGTGTCCATGCACGGTGCGTTGCCGGCCTGGGAAGCGGCGCGCATCATCCGCGAGGCGGCGCTGGCCTTGCAGCACGTGCATGAAGCGGGACTGGACCACGGCGACCTCAAGCCCGGCAAGCTGCTGCTCGAGCGCAGCGGGGCAGTCAAGTTGCTCGGCGTGGCCCTGCCCCGCTACCTGACCGATGAGGAAGCCCTCCTGACCCGCCAGTACGACGAAGCCGTGCTGGGCACCGCCGACTACCTGTCTCCCGAATGTGTGCTCGATGCCGACCCGCCCGACATCCGCCGGGACATCTACAGCCTGGGCGGCGTGTTCTATTTCTGCCTGACGGGCCGGCCGCCGTTCGCGGAGGGCTCGGTGGCCCAGAAACTGATCTGGCATCAAACCCGGCAGCCGCTGCCCGTGACGGATTTCCGTCCGGAAGTGCCGCGCGGCTTGCTGCCCATCCTCGACCGCATGCTGGCCAAGAATCGCGCGCAGCGTTACCAGACGCCTTTGGAAATCGTCCGTGCCCTGGACCAGTGCCAGGCCCGAGGCGGGCAGCCCGAACCACGGGCATCGCTGGGCGGTTTACTCGACCGCTGGTTCCGCCACATGACGCCGCCGGAGGTTCCCGCCGAACGCGAGGACAAGGCGCACTGGCTGCTTCCGGCTTTGTGGCCGCAGACCGGACCCTGGTCCGCGACGGTGCTGGAACTCGTCCAGGCGCTGCGGCGCGGGGAGGACTGTCAGTACGCGTTGCACGACGCCCTGATTGACCAGGGCCATGCTGAGCTGGCCGTGCATTTCAATCGTGCTTCCGGAGGGCACGATCAGACTTGCTGTGTGCTGCGCGCCTTTCAAGCCAGCGACTGAACCTCGCGCAAGCGACGTTGCAGAAACCGCTTTTCACTTTCGTTGGTCACCAACTCCAGCGCTCGCTGATATGCCTGGGCCGCATCGGCCATCGAACTGAGCCGGCGCAGCATATCGGCGCGCGCCGCGTGGAGTAGATGGTAGCTCTCCAGTTCACCGCTTTTCGCCAGTGCGTCGAGCAATGTCAGGGCTGCTTGCGGGCCGTCCACCATCGCGACGGCCGCCGCCCGGTTCAGCGCCACCACGGGCGACGGCTGCACCTGTTGCAGCAGGTCGTAGCAGCGGACGATCTGCGGCCAGTTGGTGTCCTCGGCCCGCGCCGCCCGACAGTGTTCCGCCGCGATGGCCGCTTGCAGTGCCAGTGGCCCCACCGCGCCGCGAAAGGCTTCCGCGACCAGCGGCAGCGCCTCGGCAATCTGCGGCCGGTGCCAGCGATTGCGATCCTGTTCCTCCAGCAGAATCAGGTCGCCCGCTTCGTCCAGGCGTGCCTCGCGACGGGCATCGTGCAGCAGCATCAGAGCCACGAGCGCGGTCGCTTCGGACGGCGTCTCGGTCTCCATCAACGAGCGCACCAGTCGCCCCAACCGGATGGCTTCGGCACAGAGGTCCGTGCGGACCAGGGCTTCGCCGCGCGTGGCGACATACCCTTCGTTGAAGATCAGGTAAATCACGGTCAGCACGGCGTCGAGCCGTTCGGGCATGTGCGTCTGGTCGGGCACGATGTACGGAATGCCCGCGCTGCGAATCTTCTTCTTCGCGCGCACCAGGCGCTGGGCCATCGTCACCACCGGCACCAGGAAGGCCCGCGCGATCTCGTCGGTCTCCAGACCGCCCAGCATACGCAATGTGAGCGCCACCTGGGCCTCGGGTGCCAGCGCCGGATGGCAACAGGTGAAGATCAGACGCAGCCGGTCGTCGGGAATTTCCGGCGAATCGAAGTCCGGCTCGGTGGGTGCCTGTGAAGGTTCCGTGGCGAGCGCCTTGATTTTTTCCGCGTGCAGAGCGCGGCGACGAATGCAGTCGATGGCCTTGTGCCGGGCCGTCTGGGTAATCCAGGCACGCGGGGAAGTCGGCACCCCGGACGCCGGCCAGTCGTGCAGCGCTGCTGCAAACGCTTCCTGCACCGCTTCTTCGGCCACGTCGAAGTCATTTACCTGTCGGATCAGGGTGGCGACGATGCACCCCCAGTCCGCGCGGTAAACCTCCTCGACTGCCTGTTTGGCATCCGCAACCATGCTGGTTTTTTTCGTGCTTTTTTGGTTCAGTGTCGATCCGCCCGGCGGCCGTTCGACTCCGGGGGGGAGGAACCAACCATGAAGTACATGTTACTAATTTACCTCGACGAACAATCCCTGGACGACGCTTACCGGGAAGCCTGCTACGTGGAGTCCGCGCAGCTGGCGCGCGACCTGCACGCCGCCGGCCAATTCGTGAGTGCGAACCCGCTGCACCCCACGGCCAGCGCCACCAGTCTGCGCGTCCGCGACGGCAAGCGCCTGGTGACGGACGGCCCGTTCGCCGAGACGCGCGAGCAACTCGGCGGCTACTTCCTGATCGACGCCAAGGACCTCGACGAAGCACTGAGCATCGCGGCGCGCATTCCCGGCGCGCGGCGCGGCACGGTCGAAGTGCGCCCGGTGCTGGAGATCGCCGGCTTGCCCGGCGGTTGAGGATGGCGCTTGTAGGGTCCGCTGTGCGGACCATGCGTGTGTAAATGGTCCGC
>JAEUIF010000893.1 GCA_016795185.1 Planctomycetia bacterium
CGATGAAGACGGCGCGCGCGCCTTGCAGCAGGCTGGGCCCTTCCAGCGCGTCGGCGGTGTCGTGGACTTGCAAGTCCCAGCCGGTCAGCTCGGCCAACTTGCGCCACCAGGCGTGGCGCTGGCGAAACATGTCGGACTTCCATTCCTCCAGGCCCTCGGCGTAGGCCCGGCTGAGGTCGGAGAGGATCAGGATGCGCGGCATGGTGTAAGGTCCTGTGCTAAACCGCGAGCGGTGCCCCTACTTTACTTTTCGCGCCAGAGGGTGCGGCGGTCAAGCCCCAGGGTGGCCACCGTTGGCTGGATCGCCCTCCAGAAGCGCTGCGCGTCGAGCGGATAGCCGGCCGTCGGTTTCAGGCCCGGAATGTGGCGTCGCCAGAAGCGGTTGAATTCCAGCATCAGCACTTCGCGCAGATACTTGCTGACCATCGACGCCAGCGCGACGCAAAAATGCTCACCGTCGGCTTCGGGTTGAAACGTCAGCCGTAGCGAACGATTGAGCCCCGCCACCTCGTAAACGCTCCGGCGCGGGCCTTCCTCGACAGCGCGGACCTGGCCCCGGCCGAGCAGTTCTTGCAGCAGCGGACCATAGAAGTTCCGGCCGCCGTGCTTGTCGATGTGAATCGTCATCGGTTCGCGGTCGGGCAGCGCCAGCACTTCGTGCAGCAACTGGCCCAGGCAGCGGCCGAGGACCGCGCCCTTGTTTTGCGTGCGTTCGAGTACATCATTGAACTGGGTGGGGCAGACGATGACCGGGCGCGGCAGCGCCCAATGGAGTCGCGCATCGGCGGACTGCTCGCGAAACCGCGTGCAGCGTTCGGGGCTGGCTTCGAGCGGCAGGACCGTCTGGCCGGTGTACCAGGCTTCCTGCCGTAGTTCGTCGCGGCCGAGCGCGCCCAGGCGTTCGAGAAAGTCCGCGAGCGGTTCGGGGCGTTCGGCGGGCAAGCACGCGGCCAGCACGCCGGTTTCCAGGCGTTTTAGGCCCGTCGCATACACGCGCTTGGAATCGTCGATGAGCAATCGGCCGTCGTCCTCGCCGGTCTGACGACGCACGAAGGGCTTCAGGACTTGCCAGAGGCAGGCATTGGCCAGTTCGTCCGACACCCGCAGCGCCGCCGCCGACATGACGAACGGCCCAAGGTTTGGCCCATAGCCGGCTTCGTCGATGCCTACGATCCAGGGCATGGGACGGCGGTCCTGCGAGGTTGGCGAAGCCGCAAGCGGTCACGCCGCCAGCGGACCTCGTTTAATGTAAGAACGGGCCCAGGTCGCGGCCGGTGGCCTGCATTGGCGAAATGTAGACGCCGCCGGGCACGCGCGCCGCATCGTCGCGATAGCGAAAGCGAAACAGCGTGTAGCGATCGGCGAGCGTCGTCTCGTAGCGCGAGCGCTCGCTTTGGAGCAGCAATTCGCAGTCCCCCATCTTCTTCAGGGCAGGCTCGGCCTTGCGGCGAGCGATCAGGTAGACTTCGCGTTCGCGAATGCTGTCGTCGAGCAGAAAGGTCAGGTTGTGCAGCAGCGTGGCGCGGTCGCCGATGTAGAAGAGCAGCCAGGAGGCGTTGAGCGGGGCATCATCGTCCATGACCAGCAGCGGCCGGTCCCAGGGCGTCACGGCGCACGCCTGCTGGACGAAATCGCGGTCGTGCCGGTAGCGGTCCAGGCAGCTGGCCCGGTAGGCGTAGACCGACCAGTGCAGCACCAGCAGCAGGCCGCACAGCGTCCCCAGGGCCACCCGGCTGTCGCGATGGAAAAAGGCGATCCACAGCGTCAAGATGGCCAGCGGGGCCGCCACCAGCAACACGGGCAGCAACCAGCTCGGGCCAGGAATTTCAGCGCCGAACGCGAACAGCGCGACATCGGCCAGGCCGCCCAGGAGCAGGGCCGCGAGCCAGGGCTTTTGCAACAGCGCGGGCCACCGCGCCAGTTGCTGCCAGACCCGCGCCGCGCCGACGGCCGCCAGTACCGACCACGGCGCCATGCACTGCAACAGATAGTGATGGTGCTTGCCCTGCGGGATCGAGAAGAACACCACCGGCACAATGGCCCAGCACCAGAGGAAGCGTTCCGGCGCGCGCGGCGTGGTCCAGGCGGTGCGCCGCGTGGCGGCCAGGCCGACCAGGGCCGTGATCGTCCAGGGGAACAGCACCACCGGCAAATGGGCCAGGTAGTACCAGATGGGCTCGTGCATGTAGCCCTGGTTCACCCGGCCCTTGTAGTCGTGCAGCCAGAGTTCGACGATGTCCGGATAGCGCCAGTAGGCCGCCGTCGCCCAGAGGGAAGCGGTGGCCAGGTATGCCAGCCAGCCCGGCAGCCAGACGTAGCGGCGGATGGCCGACCAGTCCCAGTTCCAGAGCAGGAATGTCGCGATGGGCAAGCCGACGAAGATCGAGCCGAAGAACAGTCCTTTCACGAGGTTGGTCAGGCCCCAGACGGCGAAGAACAGGACCAGCACCCACGGACGAGGACCGATGAGTCCCAGGCTTTCACCGTCGCCCTTCGGCCGGCGTTGAAACTCCAGATGTACGAACAGGGCCAGCGCGGACGTGACGATCAGGCACAGGAAGATATCGGCTTCCGGCCCGGTGGCATAGTGATTGAACTCCTGCATGGTCGCCAGGATCAAGCCGCTAGTGACGCCGATGCCGCGCCCGTACCAGACGGAGGCCATCCAGCCGACCAGCAGGACGATGGGCAACCCGACCAGCAGCGAGGCCAGGCGAAACACGACCGGCGAATCGCCGAGCAATTCCACCAGGCCGAGCGTGAACCAGAAGGGCAGGGGCGGGCGTTCCAGCCAGGGCCGTCCGCCGTAGTGCGGAATCACCCAGTCGCCATCGGCGCGCATCTCGCGGATGTTCTGGCAGTGGACGGTTTCGTGGGTGGTCAGCGTCTTCGGAAAGAACACCGGAAAGCTGAAGAGCACGGCGGCAAACAGCACCAGGATGGCGAAGTCGTGCCGGCGCAGCGTCTCGGGGGTGGACATCCGTGTTCCCTCCTGAATAGATCACCGCTCGCCGGCGGTCTACGTTACTTGGCCGTCCACGCTGAAATGAATCGTCCGGTCATCCCAACACGGCGCGGCGACTGCTTCGCCTTGCACCACGCGCAGCAGTGTTTCCATCAGATTGAGCCGCGCGACGGCCCGCAGCCCGACGTAGGACGTGGTCGGTCGCGGATTGACCTCGATGGCCACATCCGCGCTGCCGTCCTCGGCTTCACCAAGCACCAGGTCCACGCCGACATAGCCAAGCAATCCCGGCACGGCCTCGATGGCCTGGGCGCTGAGTCGTACCGCTCGTTCGGCCAGCGGTGGAGGCAAGGGCAGCGAGCCGCCGCGATAGTGCAGCCGGCCGTCCGGCGACAAGTCCTGCGCGGTAGGCAGCAAAGGCAGTCGCTGTCGCGGACCGCGCAGCCAGGCGACACTCACGGCCCGGCCTGGCACGAATGGCTGCGCGATCAGGTCGTCGCTGGTTTCGCTGCGCGCGGCCGTCAGCGCCGGCCTCCATTCCGCGCCGGTGGCGATCCAGTGGGTCGCCAGTGAACCGGCTCCGTGGCGCGGCTTGACCACGGCAGGCCCGAAGATATGCGGCACCGTTTCCTGGGGCAAGGCCAACCGAGTTGGCGGTGTCGGTACACCGCGCAGCTTCCACAAGCTGGCGAGTTTGAGCTTGTCGGCAGTCAGGCGCACGGCGTCCGCCGCTGGCCCCAGCAGCCGCCCGCCGACCTGTTCGACCGTGCGGCACAGGGATTCCAGAATGCCGTCGCATTCGGGGGCAATAACCAAGGTGAAATCGGCCTGGGCGGCAGTCTCCGCGAATTCCCCCGCTTGCCCAGGTTCCAGCATGACAACTTCGATGCCGGGAACTGCACGCAGATCGTCGCTGAAAGCCGTGAGCATCGCCTGGCCTTCGCCGCGCAGAGACTGCCAGGCGACCGCAGCGGTCGGCAGCGTGGCGCAAAGATGCTCGTAGACAAAGACGCGCATGGCGCGATTGAAGCAAAACGCCGCGGCGGGCGAAAGACCGTTGTCCTTCACCCGCCGCGGCGTTCGTCTGTAGGTCAGGCTTTCCAGCTTGACCTGCTTCGTACGTCGGGCTTTCCAGCCCGACTCGCAGGGTCAGCGATCCGCCACGCCCGTGCCCGCTGCACCACCGGTTTCCGATGCTGCCTGTCGGGCTGGAAAGCCCGACGTACTGCCGGCTACGAGGCAATCATTCCCTGGACACAGCGCTACCGCTTGCCTGCTGAATTCAGGGCTTCTTCGAGCGTCACCGGGCCGGGGACCGGCGGCTCGATTTCCGCTTCGACCGGGCCGTTTTGGACCGGCGTGGCGCGTGTCTGGTGCTTGACCTTCTGCAAGTAGCCGGAGGCTTCGCGTGGCATCGGCTCGCGGATGTCGGGCACCGGCGGGGCGTTCTTCAGCACGGCCGGCAGCGACGGCGCACCGTCCTGGGGCAGGGCCGGCAGCAGCGAAACCGAGTTCAGGTCGCTCGGCAGCGCCAGCTGCGGGTTGTCGGCCAGGCCGGGCACCGGCTGCAACGGGTACGGAATGGCCTGATCGTGTTCCCGGACCAGCAGGGCGGCACTGCGTTCCCGCTGGTGCTCGACCGCGCGGACCTGGGCGACTTCCGGCAGCGGGCCTTCCGAGATGACCACGTTGTAGTATTGCAGCATGGTGCCCTTGGCGTACTGGAACGCGCCCAGCGTCTGGTTGTAATCGACGATGTTGGCGTACTCGCGTTCCAGGGCTTCCGCCCAGTTACGCTGCGATTCGAGCAGGAAGTCGAGCGTACCGCGGCCGGCCAGGAATTCCTTGAAGCGAGCGGCCAGCTGTTCGGCGAAGGCTTCGCGTTCCGCGCGACTGGCCTTGATGCGCTCGTGCAACTCGAAGACGTTGCGATACACCTGGGCCAGATAACGCTGCACGCGGGTTTCCTGGTCGCGCAGCTGCAAGTAGCTCTGGGCCAGCTGCAACCGGGCCTGCCGGGTGGCGGCGTGGGCGTCGCGGTAACCGAGCGGAATTTCCGCCCGCAGACCGAGAGTCCAGTTCTGGAAATCGGCCTGGCGCAGGTTCTTGAAGGCGTTGCGGTCGCTGTCACCGTCCAGCCGGCTGCCGATGGCGTTGATCTCGTAGGTAGAGGTGAAGCGCACATCGGGCAGCAGTAGGTTCTTCTGGGTAATCAGCACCAGCTGGCTGGACTTGACCTGCTGCCGTGCCAGGATCAGCGACGGGAACAGGGCCATCGCCTCGTTGACAGCGGTCTGCCAGTCCGGCGTGTACGGAGCAACCGTCGGCGTATCGACC
This sequence comes from Planctomycetia bacterium, assembly GCA_016795185.1. Lineage (GTDB taxonomy): Bacteria > Planctomycetota > Planctomycetia > Gemmatales > Gemmataceae > JAGVLI01. The sequence continues at coordinate 5,303 of JAEUIF010000893.1, forward strand.
GGCACCACGCGGGTGCCGTCCTCGACCGGCAGGTTCAGGATGCCGCGCAGGCGGCGTTCCGCTTCCAGCACCGCGCCGAGAGCTTCGATGCGTCGGCCGCGGAACAACTCGTACTGACCGCGCGTCTGGGCGAAGTCCTGAATCGGAATGCGGCCAGCCTCGTAGCGGAACTTGTTGATGCGCCAGGCTTCATACGCTTGCCGCAGGGCCTGCTCGCGGGCGTACAGGGCCCAGTAGGCGCCGTACAGGTCCCAGTAGGCGGCTTCCACGCGGAGCAGCATCACATCCACGGTGAATTCAAACTGGGTGCGCGTCTGGTCGAAGTTCAACCGGGCCAGCAAGATGCTGCCGGCACGGGAGGTGATGTTCGAGCCGAACAGGGTGCTGCCGGGGTGCGCGCCGCGGAGTTGGTTGATCTCCACGCCGTAGCCCTGGAACAACGGCTGCTCGAAGCCGAAGGTCAGGGTCGGGCGGTAGGCCGGGTTCACGCGCTGATTCAGGTTGGTGAATTCGTAGTCGGTGCCGAAGGTGATGCCCGCCACACCGCCGGTGGGCAACGGCTTGACCAGGCTGCTGTTGAAGCTGGCCAGCGACTGTTGAATCGAGTTCAAGCCCTGGGCCTGGAACTGATCGAGGGCGGTGCCGACCGGGCGGTCGTTCCGCTGCCAGCTCATACTCGTCACCCAGCGCGTATCGAAGCGCGACAGCGCGGATTCGATGTCGGTCTGAGCGATGGCCGGGTTCAGCGACAGCACGCGGATGGCGTCGCTGCCGATGCCAGGGCTGGTGATGGCCTGATCGACGTTCGGCCCGTTGCCCAGGTTGAAGTCCGGGCCGCCGCCCGCCAGGCCCTGCTCCAGGGCGATGGCGATGGCCTCGGACAGGGCCATGTAGCGGACCTTGCGTTCGGGGTCGAGCACGGTCGCGGGCGGGGGCAGGTCGCTGGCGTCGGGCACTAGATTCGAGGCGGCCGCGGTCTCCAGGCTTTCGGGCATCAGATTCCGATAGTGGGCGTAATCGGATTCCGTCATGAAGACCTGCTGCTTGCAACCGACGAGGCCCATCAGCAGCAGCAGGACCGCCAGTAGCATCGCTTTGCAGCGCATAGCGTTTTCACCCCGTTGGTACAGATCGCCTGGGCCCTCGGCCACGCCCACCGACGGACGCACGCTTGGCCGTGCCGGGAACTGGACTGTGCGCGGACGCGGACAACACATGGCGCGAAGAGCTACCGCCTATATCGGCTATTCCGGCGCTGACGGTCAGGAAACTTTTGCGGGATTTGCCGGCTGGAATGCTGGCGAGGCGGAATGGGGGCAAGCTGGAGCAAATGAATGGACAATCGGGGACGGTGGCCCACTGTGCGGACCACTTCCGCCGACTACGAGCCTACGGCTCGCCGCCTCTCCGCCTCTCCAGCATTGCTTCCCCCTCTCCCGCCAGATAGGATCAATTCCAGCAGCGAGCCTGCACGGCAGCGGCCCGGATCGCATCCAGTATCAGACTCCAGACTACTCATGCGCATCACGCTCACGGTGATCGAAGGGCCGGACCAGGGTCGGCAGTTCCACTTCGACGGCCGGGATTTCTTTCTCGTCGGGCGTTCGTCCAAGGCGCATTTCCAGCTACCCCGCACCGACCGCATGGTGTCGCGCGTCCACTTCCTGGTGGAGGTGAACCCGCCGCGCTGCCGGCTGCTCGACATGAACAGCCACAACGGCACCTTCGTGAACAACCAAAAGGTGCCCCAGGCCGACCTGAGCGACGGCGACCGCATCAAGGTGGGCAAGACAACCCTGCAAATCGCGGTCGACATCTCCGTGGACGACCACGAAGCGGACACACCGCCGCCCGTCGAGGTGCCGCCGCCGGTCCCCGCCAAACGGCAGTCGTCCTTGAAGTTGCCACCACTGGCGGTATCCGCGCCGCCACCCTCCGCGCCGGTCAACGTCGCGCCGCCCTCCGCGCCGGTCAGGACGCCACCCAGCGAGCCGACCGCCCCGCTCGCGCCGTCGTCGTTCGACCAGCCGCATCCGGCTGGCGCCGAGCGGTGCCGGGCCTGCGGTGCCGCACCCGCGCCGGCTCCCCCGAAGACCTTCTTCGCGCCGCTGTGCGCCAAGTGCCAGGACAAGGTCCGCCAGCAGTTGCAGCCGTTTCCGGGCTATCAAATCGTCGAGGTGCTCGGCCAGGGCGGCATGGGTATCGTCCACCAGGCCATCGGCACGAACGGCGAAGTCGTGGCCCTGAAGTCGTTCCTGCCCCACGCCAAGCCGTCGCCGCACCAGGTCAAACGCTTCCTGCGCGAAGTCAACACGCTGCGCAAGCTGAACCACCCGTACATCGTCGGCTTCCGCGAATTCGGCGACGTGAACGGCAAGCTCTACTGCGCGATGGAACTGGTTCAGGGCACGGATGCGGGCAAGGTGGTCAGCAAGCAAGGACCGCTGGCGCCGAAGCGGGCTGTGCGGCTGATCTGCCAGCTGTTGGAGGCGCTGCACTACGCCCACGGCCTGGGGTTGGTCCACCGCGACATCAAGCCCGCCAATTTGCTGGTGACGCAGAATCAGGGGCAGGAAAGCGTCAAGTTAGCCGACTTCGGCCTGGCGCGCGAGTATCAGGCGTCGATGATGAGCGGCCTGACGACCGAGGGCGAGCTGGGCGGCACCATCGCCTTCATGCCGCCCGAACAGATCACCGATTTCCACGGCGTCGGCCCGGCCGCCGACCAGTATTCGGCGTCAGCGGCGCTTTACAACTTGCTCACCAACCGCTACGTCTACGACCTGCCGCCCAAGGACATCCGCCGCCAGCTGTCGATGATCCTCCAGGACGAGCCAGTACCGATTCACCAGCGACGGCCGGACCTGAACGCCGAGCTGGCGACCATCATTCATCGCGCGTTGTCGCGCGAGCCGAACTATCGCTACGCCAGCGCCGGCGACATGCGCAAGGCGCTGGCGAAGTTTGAGTAGTCCCAAGCCATTCCCTGTTGATACGGCCATTCGCCCGGAGAGACGATGAACGAAGCGCGACCCTGGCATCGGCTCTTCGGCCTGTCTCTCATGGATTTCTTCCATGACCTGCCGGTCAGCGTCGAAACGCAAAAAAGACCTGTCAGTGCGGAAGCAACTGCTCGACGTGGTACTGGTTCGCAAGGACGCCGCAGCGATGCCGCGCCCATTGCCCGATGGCTTCGAGGACCTGGGACCGCACAATCTGATCACTTTCAAGTCGCATCAGGAAGCGTTGGACGGCTGGACACTGAACGAACTGGTGGGTCACTACGTCAATTACCGTAAGCAGGCCGGTCCGTCGATGCAAGAATTGCTGCCCGAAACGGACTTCCGCCTGTTCGCGGTCAGCGTTCGCTACCCGCAAGGTTTGGCGCGGCACATCGAGTTGCTGCCCGTGCGGGCGGGCGTCTATGACATCCGGCACTTTACCGGCACGCTGCGGCTGGTGGTGGTCCGCGAACTGCCCCAGCATGAAAACAACGCGCTGCTGCATCTGTTCAGCGCCCGCACGGACCTGGTAAAGTATGGCAAGGAACACTACCGACTGCGTTCCGCGGAAACGACCACTCTGCTGCTGCAACTTTTCAGACAGTACGAACTGGAGGCCACACTCATGGCTGACGCTCTGGCGGAGTTTGCACGGCAAACCATCGCGCAATTCCTCCGGGAACTGCCGCTTGAAGAACGGCTTAAGGGCTTGTCTCCTGAAGAACGGCTCAGGGGCCTGCCGCCCGAGGAGCGGCTCAGGGCGTTAACGTCCGATGAACTGCTGGCGGCGCTATCGCCCGAAGCGCGGGCAGAGTTTGTCCGGCGCATCCAGAGTGCCGACACGCCCAAAGCCGGCGAATCCGGTAACTGATCCCGCCGTCTGCTCTGTTCTTTTCCCATCAACCAGGCGGCCCCTCGACGCCAGGCCGCTCCCTTGTCCGCGAATTCCGCCGCCCCGGCGGTTTTTCCTTTTGTCCCCGCCGCCGGGGCTTATGATGAACTCCAACACGTCCGACCTTCCGCTTCCACCGACCGCGTCGTGGGCAGGAGAGCCGTTGTCATGGCCAGCGTCTTCAAACAGAAGTGCCCCAGCTGCGATGAAGCCATTCTGATCAAGGACCGCAAGCAGATCGGCAAGAAGATCGATTGCCCGAATTGCAAGTTCCGCCTCGTCGTGGAAGACCCGGAACCGGTCGCGGAGGATGTGGAAGTCGTCGAAGTCGTCGAGGACGGCCCGAAGCCCGCAGCGCCCACCAAGCCCGGTGCCGCGCCGACGAAGAAGCCCGGCCCCGCGCCGGCCGGGGCCAAGGGCGCGCCGGCGACCAAGCCGCCAGGGAAGCCCGCCAAGAAGCCGGCCGCCGATGAAGACGGTGAGGAAAAACCTCGCAAGAAACGCAAGAAGGACTCCGCCAGCGTAGTGCTGGTGGCGGGCATCGCGGTGGCAGTCTGCGCCCTCGGCTTGCTGGGCGTGGCCGGCTACTTTGTGTTCCTGTCCGATGGCAGCGGCAAGTCGCAAGGTCGCAACACCGGCCGGCGACCCGACCCAAGCGGCGAGACCAAGCCCACCACCGAACCGGACACCACGCCCGATCCCGGCCCGCGCCAGGTCGAACCCACGAACTTGCTGCCCAACGATAGCGAGGGCGTGGTCCACCTGCACGTCAATCAACTCCACCGCAGTCTGATCGGCCGGGCCGCCTTCGAGACGCCCGGCGCGTTTCCGCCGAGGTACGTCGAGGAACGGTTGGGCCTCAAGATCGACGAGGTGGACGACCTGCTGCTCGCCGAGAGCTTTAGCAAACAATGGTCCTTCTGCGTGCTGCGGACGCGCAAGCCGGTCGAATCCGCCGTGCTCAAGGAGAAACTGGCCCTGACGCCGGCCGCGGGCGGTTCGGTCAAGGGGCAGGAGTACTTTGCCACCCCGCCGACGGCCTGGCTGGAGAACCTGAACCGCGTGGTGGCCGAGGGCTACGCCCGCGAAAAGCCGGCCGCGCCGCCGACACCGCGCCCGCTGTATTTGCGCATCGTCGATCCGCAGACACTGGTCCTGGCTGACCTCGTGCCGATGAAAGCGTTTCTCGACACGCAGGGGCGGCCCAAGGAACTGACCAAGCCCGAGGAGGCTCCCAACCCGCGCGGCGGCGCGCAAGCCGCCGACCAGATCAGCAAGCGCTACCTCACCGTGCCCACACCGCTCAAGAAGGTGTTGGACCGGGTCGAAGCTGGCGCATCGCCGCCGCTGTGCAGCCTGGCCTGGGACCAGGCCAGCCTGCGCGGGGTGCTAGCCAAGGGCGACAAGTTGCTGCCCGGCAAGGGCGGAAATGATTGGCTCGCCAATCTGAACCAGGCGGATGCTTTGGGCCTGTCGATCGGCGTCGGCGAGAAGATCGTGTTGACCCTGGCCACCGATTCGATGGGCAGCGAGTTGAACCGCTTGTTCCGCGAGACCGTGCAGCCCGAACTCGGCAAGGTGCTGGCGGGGACGGGGGCGGCCGTTTCGATTAACGGAACGTCGGTGACGCCGGCCGGCAAGGACGACAAGCAGCGGGCCCGCTTCAATCTGGCGCTGGAAATGGAGCAAAAGAACGTCACGCTGGTCGTGGAGTTGCAACTACCCGGCGAGCGCGTCAATCAATTCTTGCTGGAGCAGGTCTTTCAGCCCGAGATGGTACGACTGCGCGGCATGACCTCCATGATCGCCGAGCCGAAAACGCCCTTCGACCTGGCGGATGCCATGAAGGAAGCCAGCCTGAAGAACAAGGCGTTCCCGCGCGGCACGGTCGAACGCAAAGGCCTGAATTTTGGCCGGCAGTTTCCGCCGGACCAGCGGCTCAGCTGGGTGACGGGCATGCTGCCGTTCCTCGGCTACGACGACGTGGCCCGCCGGCTGAGCCTGGACCGTGGCTGGCGGCCGGAGCAGGAGGGCAACACGCTGATCGACAACAACGCCCGCATGGGTGCCGTGCTGATCCCGCAGTTGATCGACCCAACTGCGCCGGCCAGTTCCTGGTGGGTGAATATGCCGAGCGTGCCCAATCGCAACTACGCCGCCACGCACTACGTCGGCCTGGCCGGCATCGGCCTGGATGCCGCCGAGTATCCCGTGGGAGATGCGCAGTACGCCAAGCGGCTCGGCATCTTCGGCTACAACCGCGAGACCCGGCTGGAGGATGTCAAGGACGGCCTGGAGAACACGATCCTGATGATCCAGGTGCCGCCAACCTACAAGCGGCCCTGGATCGCAGGCGGCGGCGCAACGATTCAAGGAGTGCCTGAAACGAAGAGCGTGTCGCCGTTCGTCTCGACAACCCGCGACGGCCGCAAGGGCACCGTGGCTCTGATGACCGACGGTTCGGTGCGGTTCATCGCGGCGGAAATCCCCGATGAAGCCTTCAAGGGACTGACCACCATCGCTGGCGGCGAAAAGATCGAACTCGACAAGGATGCGCCGCCGCTGCCGAAACCCGGAAAGTAGCCCGCCGTGGCAAGGAAATTTTGCCGGGCACGGAGGGTCGAAAACCCCAATGTTTTGCCACTGCGCGCCAAATGACTCTTGGCACGGAGTGGCAAAAACCCCAGTGTTTTGCCACTCCGTGCCAAATCGCTGCATTTGCCCGACTGCCCTTGATCCATCGCACCGAGGTTTGGCAGACTTGGAGTTGCCGCAGGCATTTGGCCGGCTCTCGTCGTGAAGTTTGAACGCACCACACAATCCCCGCGTTCCGTGTTGAGCGCGAATGGCAATGGATCGTAGCGACCGGATGCTTGAAAGGTGACGGCGTTCCTCGATGTCCACGGACTCCGTCAGACGATGGCTTGATCGGATCGGCTGATGCGCTGAGTCTATCAGCCGTACCTACTTCGCGAACTTCACCTGGAAACGGCCTATGCCAATGCCGATACCCCGACATGTGATCTGCGCCCTGGGGCATTGGCGCGACCTTGACGAAGTCGGTGCGGTTCTTCGACAACCAACCTTTTCCGACTTTACGGTTGACCGGGAATTCTCACAGCTGTTCCCCGACGACCGAATGATGGCAGCCTTCGACGCGTCTTATGACCGCGTCTCGCCCTCAATGTCCGATGACGATTGGGATGCCGTGCGGACACATGGCGCGGTCGCCTACGTCCTTTCGCCGCCAATCCGAAAAAATCATGCGGGGGACATTTCCGGTCGCGCATTATTGCTCACGGCGGCTCTTCTGAGCGCGGGCGCAGTCGCGGTCAAGGGCGAGGGGGCGGGGATTGCCCACGGCCGAGCCCGGTGGCTGAACCTGGCCGAAGAATTCGCTCAAGCCAGACAGGACGGCGATACCCATTCTGAAGGTGCAACCTTGTATTGGGCGTGGGTGCGGCGGCCGATGATTGATGACGATGAAGCCGTCTACTACTCATGCGGGATGCATTTGCTCGGCGAGCGTGACGTCGAGATTGAGGCTTCGCTTGACTTGGCGGATGCCGTTGAATGGATAGACCTGCTAGGCTTGTACCTGGTCGGGGATCAGCCGACTCGACCGCTAGAAGATGGAGAAGGCTTTCGCCTGAACGCCGAAGGCCCCAGGCGCGTGATGCATCTCCGGCCATGTGAACGGTATGAGAAAGACGGATTCATGTTCAATCCGTATGGCTACATTCGGCTTGAGACTGACCCAGGGTAGCTGGTACTCCGGCTACCCTGGGCTGAGTTGTGCAACGCCTGCGGCTTAAATGCAGATTCACGCCGCCGCCGGGCTGCGCCACCAGCCGCGCGGCAGCAGTGCCACCGCGATGGGCACCAGGTGGACCGCCCAAAGGATGGACACGATCATCGCCAGCGTGTTGTTGAAGCCGTAGGCGTGCAGGCCGACGCCGAGTTGGTTCGTGCCGATCCACGACCACAGGGTAATCATGTTGCCGACCAGCGCCAGCGTCGCCACGCCCGTCTGCTTCACCAGGCCGCACCAGCGGGCGTGCAGGATCAGGGCGTTCCACATCACGATCATCAGCGCCCCGTTTTCCTTCGGGTCCCAGCCCCAGAAGCGGCCCCAGGACTGGTCCGCCCAGATGCCACCCAGCACCGTGCCCGTGAAGCTGAAGAGCACCGCGAAGCAGACGGTGCCGTAAATCATGGTGCCCAGGGCCTTCTTCATTTCGTCGTCGATCAGCCGGGTGGACATCGCCAGGAACAGGTAGATGAAGCCCAGGCCCCCGGCCAGCAGCGTCGCGCCGTAGCCGATGTTGATGATGGTGACGTGCGTCGCCAGCCAGAAGTTGGTGTCGAGCACCGCCTGCATCATGCCCAGGGTATCGCCGCCGGTGCGCGCCAGGTAGTGCGACAGGAGAGCCGTCAAAAAGCCCAGCAATCCCGCGCCGGCCGTGGCGATGCCCAGTGGGAAGATCACTTCCAGGCACAGAGCCATGACCGTGATGACCCAGCCAATGAACACGCCGGTGGCGTACAGGTTGGTGACGAACACCGCCCAGCGGTCCATCAAGTACATCCGGCCGATGAAGGCTCCGGTGTTCAGGATCAGCGTGAGCACCGCCAGCCAAAAGGCCGCCGAGCGCAGCGGGGCGCTCCAGCCCAGCCAGCTGAAGCAGGAGAGCAGGAAGACCAGCACGTAGAGCATCATGCAGATGTAGAACGGCCGGAAGGAGTTGAAGGCGAACTCGAAGTTGGTCCGTTGCGCGTTCTCCGGAACGTTCTTTTCCAGGTAGGCGCGGTAGGTCTCCAGCTCGCTGGTGCACTTCGCCCGCTCGCGCGGCACATACGCGCCGAGCAGCGACACGACCTAATGTGCGCCCTCATCCTTCTCGCCGGTGGCCTCCACGTGGCGCAGCACCTGCGGCCAGGAGCGCCACTCCCCGGCCT
>JAEUIF010000897.1 GCA_016795185.1 Planctomycetia bacterium
CGACCTTTTTACCATGCTGCAAGCAGTTGCAGGCAAGATCAGCCAGCGCAAAGAGCATTTGTTTGCCCTGGCCTGTTGTCAGCGAATTTGGCATCTGCTGCCCGATGAACGGTGCCAATTAGCGCTAACGGGATTGGAAACGTTCGCGGACAAGAATTGTTCATGGGAAGAATTTTTGGACCTCGCACTTGGGGTTGTGGACGCCAACGCGGAGTATTCCAACGGAATTCTAGAGCAAGAAACTTGCTTGAGCGATGTTGCAACCGGACCACTTCCGGAACCACCACGAACCGTTGCCTGTTACGCCACGCAAGCGGTCCGATGGGCAATGGACACATACGGTCCCAAGGGATTTAGCACTGCTTTGTGCGCCGTTTACACCATCGATATTGCGACAGGCTCACGAGCGGCGGTGGAAGGCGAGGAGGCTGCGCAGCGATCACTGCTTCGCTGTATCGCCGGGCCGGAACCGAATCGCAGCGTGGTAATTGACGACAGCTGGCTTTCCTCGAACGTGGTCCTTGTTGCATCTGCGATTTATCAAGAACGCGCCTTCGACCGCCTGTCCATCCTCGCCGATGCGCTCGAAGACGCCGGCTGCAACAACGTCGACATTCTGAATCACTGCCGGCAGCCGGGCGAGCACGTGCGCGGCTGCTGGGTGGTCGATTTGCTGCTCGCCAAGGAGTGAAATCTGTCGCGACAGGAGGTGCCAACAGCAAGGCCGGCCCCAATTGGCCGGCCGGTGTCGCTCGTTGGTGTGAAATGTGAGCGGAGAGGGCGGGACTCTCCTACCCGCGATTTCTTGCGAATCGACCCGAAAACTCCTGGTGCGTAAATCCAAGAAAGATCATCAGTTGCGACGCGCTCGCGCCAACCCTCCCACCCGGCTGACGCTCAGGAATTATATCGCGTGTGCACCAAGTGTGCACCAGTTGTGCACCAGCTTTTTTTACGGCGGTGTGCAGTTGGTGGCAGTCGATGACGCGTGATGGCGATGTCGAGCGGTGATGGGTCGTAGGACGGGGGCCGGTGAATTTCGCGGCGTGTTGTCAGGTGGTGACGTCCGGACGTGGGTCAGCGGTCAGTCCGCACGCGGCAGCCCGCGCTGCGATGGCGTCGAGGAGCGGCCGGATGCCGTCGAAGTATTGCCGCATGGCGGCCACCGGGTCGAGCGTGGCGTACTCGTTGAGGATGTCGTTCGTGCTGTGACTGGTCAGGTAGCGCATTTCCAGGTGCGGCAGGTTCGCGTTCTTCATCGCGGTGGTGACCGAGCTGCGCAAGCTGTAGAGCGTCGCACTGTTCTTGATTCCCAGCCGGGCCAGCAGCGTTTTGAACTCCTTGTTCAACGCGTCTGCGGACACGCCGCCGAGCTGGCGCAGCAGGCGGCGCAAGACCCGCTTGCGGTCCTGCGCCGTCTGGACGCTGTCGGGCGGCTCCTGGAGCAAGGTCGCTTCGTAGCAACCGATGAGTTCGTCCGTCGACTGGACAACGCCGGCACCGCGGTCGAAGGCCGCCCGCCGGCGCAGCAGCGGACCTTCGGCGCGACCCTGGATACAAGCGAGCAGCAGCGGCCGCAGCTCATCCGCGAAGGGCAAGCGGAACGCGACCTTGCCCTTGTTGAAGTTGCTGTCCTGCAAGCGATGACCGAACTCCAACCAGCCCCGCTCGAAGTTGACGTCGCCGATCAGAAGGCCGGCGGCCTCATCGGGCCGCAGGGGCAGGACCAGCGACAGCGCCAGGTGGCACAGCTGCCAGCGGTCCATGATGCCGACGAGCCGGATACGGTCGGTCAACGGCAGCTTGTCTTCCCGGAGTGGGTCCTTGGCGGGCACGTCGCCGATCAGGTCGTGCGTCACCGGGTTGGCCCAGTCGGCAGGCAACTTTCGCACTGCGGGGTTGCTGGCCCAGACGAGCATGGTTCGCAGACATTCGAGGACGTTCAGGACCTGCCGGGCGGACAGTGGCTTCGGGCGTGCGCCGGGTCGGCCGTTGCGCGTCGTTTGCTGCTGGAACAGGAACGAACGCAGTGCCCGCACGAAGTCGCGGTCGATGTCGCGGGCCAGCGGCCAGCGGCGCAAGTTGACGGCCTGCTCGGCAAAGGCCAAGACTGGGTTCAACCGGGACCGATAGTCACCGGCCGTTTGCCGCCCACGGACTTGCCGCTTTTCGACCAAGAATTGGTCGATGAGCTGGCGCGTGGTCAGGCGGGGCACGACCCGGGCGGATAACAGTCGCTTGCGGGCGTCGCTGGGGCGCTGGTAGGCGCCGTTCTCGATGTCCGTCAGGATCTGCCGCAGGCGCGCGGTCGCTTCGGGCACGCGGTCGCCGAGCGTTTCGCCGAACGGCCGATTTTGGTAGCGGCCGCGGGCCAGGTACCGGCCGCCGCGTTGCCAGATGTGGATCTGGGCGCCGGTCAAGGTGGCGTGCGTGTGCCCGCCCATCAGTTCCGCGCGCACCATCCGCCGCTGACCGGTGCCGGCGGGCTGCGTCAGCAACTGGATCGCCGGGTTGCCGGTCATCATGTCTTGGCCCTCGCCGACTGCGAATCTCGACTTGTCCGTGGCCGATGCCCTGGTGCAGGGCGAGCGAAGGCGACAGCGCGTGCGGTGTGGCTACCAGCGACGCGGGCAAAAACGTGGGCGAGTTCGGCCAAAGCCACTCCGCTTCGCGTCTGGTTCCTTTTTTGGCCGAGCGCTCCACGGGCGAGCTCCACCTGCCCGGCTCGGCGCAGCTGGCAGCTTGGCTAGTCAATGCTTGCCGGGTGGTGCGACCGGGAATCGGGCGCATTCAAGAGCCGAGTATGCGGCGTCGTTGCGGTACTGTTCGCCGCGCGGATGCCTGTGTCGCGGGCGAACGCTGGCAGTGGACTCCGAGGAGGGGCGGGCGGCCCCCGCCTCGGACAGGCCTTTGACTCACGCGGCGGTGCCGCGCTCCGGCCGCGACGGCTTCTGCAGCGGCGCGGCCAGTTCCTCGACGAACACCAACATTTCATCCACCAATTGGTAGACGTTGCCCAGCTCTTTGTGCGTTAGCTGGTGCTGGACGGTCTTGAGGGTGTTGATCGATTTCGACATCGACTCGAACAGCATCGCCTTGGTGGCCTTTTTCGGCTTGGCGAGACGCCCCCCCTCGGCGGCGCCGGGGTTGTTGAGCGCGGCGAGCAGCTCTTTGACGGCTGACCAGCTCTTGACCGTCGGGTACTTCGCCTGGAACTCGTCGTGGGACTTGAAGTGGCGGGCGAACGACCGCATCCGCGACAGCTCGCCGGTGGAGGTCCCCAGGCGCTGGGCCGCCCGCGCCAGGACCTGCTTGCCGCGCTCCTGCTCGTTCGGCGGCACGCCGAAGCGGTCGTTGAGCATCCGGCCCAGCCGGTGGCGCGCTTGCAGGTCCTGCTCCACGTGCGGGTGCCAGATCTTCTCCATCTCCCCCACGAACGCTTCCTCGTCAGGCGTCAGGGTCGGTTGCTGGGCAACCGACGGAGTGGCACCGGACGCTGCCGCCGACTGTTCGGGTTCGCCGCGCACCGCATCGACTTCCAGTACGCGCTCGGTCGTGGCCTCGGACGGGGTCTGGGTCACCAAGCTGTCATTAACGCGATTCATAACAAGACCCTTTCAGATAGCGCGGAGTCGGCCATGCCGCCCGCAAAACACTCGCCTGCTTCTCCGCAGAAACTTTGTGTTTCCGTGGTGCAGACACCTGACTAACGCGGAATCTGGACTTTTTGGCTTCAATTGAATTCAGCTCCTGCAAGACCGTGTAAATCCCTTGGCAGGCTTGCTTTAGCTGCGGAACCAAATAATTCTGAAGTTCCTTGGCCGCGAAAAGACTGTCTCGCCTAGCATGCGGTTAAAGGAATTGCCCACGTTTTCGAGACAATTTTGTCAGAACGGATGTACACATGACCCACACGGATGAAACGACCGAAGCCGATCAAGACTCGCTGGAGCGAAGGCGCCAAAAGCAAGAGATGGCCGAGCGCAGCGTCCTTTACGAAAAGTTCAGAAAGCGACTGCTCCCGATCGCCAAGCGGTTATTGCGCCGCGGTAATTACCCCCATTCCGAATTCCAACCACTCGAGCTCGCCTGGGATGCGACGGAACGGCTGCTGAATGCACAGAAAAATGGAACGCGGCTCGAAGAGTTGGAGAACAGCGATAGTTATTTCACGGCGACCATGGAGAGCATGCTATTCGACGAATACCGCAAGCAGCACAGCAAGAAATGCCAAGTCGTACAGCTGAGTCCGGACGGTAAAGTAGAAAAGCAGAGCGACGAGAGCCCAGAAGACAAGCTCGTGGTCGTCGAGAGCGCTATCCAATTGTGGTCGCTTCTCGGAGAGAGGGAACGGCCGATTGCAGTAGCCGACTCCAACGGAATGGGTACGGAGGAAATTGCACAGGCTTTGGGGATAACCGCGCGGGCGGTTCGCAAGCACCGCGAAAATATCGAAGAACTGAAAACGCTCATCAAGAGCGGCGACCTGCCTCCAAATTGCATACCGCGTGACCCGCCGGGACAAATGCTGATCGACCACCACGAAGAGAACTTGTTGCGCCAGCCCATGGCGGCGTCCGCGCTAGACCTGGCGCGGGGTGATGACGTCGTACCGGGCATCAGGCTGCTGCGCCGGATCGGTGGAAGCCCGCGTACTGAAGTGTGGGACGCGTCCGTCCACGGGCAACTCTTGGCCCTCAAAATCACGTTGGATACTCCGGAGGAACGCTACTGCGAAGCGGAAATGCTGGGCGGCACAGACCGCTTTCACCCCTGTTTTCTGCGGGGCTGTTGCCTTGGCAGCACAAGTAAGTAC
>JAEUIF010000920.1 GCA_016795185.1 Planctomycetia bacterium
AGGATGTTGCCCGAAGGAATGATGGGTGGCACGTCCCTCGGTACTCCGAGGGCGTGGGGAGCGACTCGCACGCCCTCGGAGTACCGAGGGACGTGCCACCCAAGTAAAGCCTTGCACAACAGGTCGCTTGATTTTGCACTAGCGGCCACGCCGGGCGGGAGAGCTTTGCCAGACGTTCACCACGGGCACCGCCCGGCGAACCGCGTGCGCGACGAGTTGGCGGTTGACCCACGCGCTGAGGCCATCGTTGGGGACCACCGCACCGCGCCGGCAGGGTGTTGTGAGCGAATTCGTCGATGATCGAGAGCCAGTCGTATTTTTCGGCGTAGTGCTGCGTCTGGCCCAGATGCCGGCATGTCGCGTGTACGGCCAGCAAAGGTCCAGTATCAAGGCCAGGCACCGCGGTCTTCGCCTCATGGGTGCTTTCCTAAAATCGATGGCGATTTTCGCGAAAACAATGCTGCCGAAACTTATAGTGACCCCACGCCTCTGGACCACCGCTTGCTCCCACCCTGATTGGAGGTGCGTCATGCACTCTGGCAGTCGATCCCGTGCCATCCTGTTTTCGTGCTTGCCGCTGCTCCTGCTCACCACCGCCGTGAGCGGGAAGGCGCCCGACACACTCCCCAGGCCCGACGGCAAACCTGCGGACATGAGTAAACCCGTGCAGGTGTTCATTCTGCTCGGCCAGTCCAACATGCTGGGACTGGGCAAGATCACGGGCGGGGAAGGCTCGCTGGAGAACGCGGTGAAGCAAAAGAAGAAGTATCCCTATCTCGTCGACGAGGAGAACCACTGGACGGAACGAAAGGACGTCCGCCATGTGCGCGTCATGGTCGGTCAGGGCGGCATGCAGCTCTTCAACAACGAGTGGCTGACCGTCAAGGGCAAGACTATCGGCCCGGAAATCGGCATCGGGCATCAGCTGGGGCAGGCCATCGACGCTCCGGTCCTGGTTCTCAAGAGTTGCATCGGCAACCGCAGCCTGGGCTGGGACCTCTTGCCCCCGGGCAGTAAGGGCTACGAGTTCACCGACAAGGACAAGAAAACCGGCAAGGACGTGGTCTACAGGTACGCTGGCTACCAGGAATCGCCCGTGCGCTGGGAGAAGGGCACGGAGCCCCAGAAGATTGCCTGGTACGCCGGCAAACAGTACGACGACGACATCGCCAACGCGAAGAAGGTGCTCGCGGAACTGGAGAAGTATTACCCAGGAGCGAAGCACTACGAGGTCGCCGGCTTTTTCTGGTGGCAGGGCGAGAAAGATGGGGGAGACGCCGGCCACGCCAGCCACTACGAGCCCAATCTGGTGCAGCTCATCAAGCAGTTGCGCAAGGACTTCAATGCTCCCAAGGCGAAATTCGTCCTGGCGACCCTGGGCGAAGCCACGAAAGGCAGCAAGGGCAATGGGGGGTTGGTGCTCGACGCCCAACTTGCCGTGGACGGCGCGCGCGGCAAGTATCCGGAATTCAAGGGCAATGTGGCCACGGTCTACAGCAACCCGTTGTCTCTCGGCGGCAGCGGCAACAGCCATTACAACGGCAACGCGGAAACCTACATGAACGTCGGGGAGGCGATGGGGCAGGCCATGATCGCGTTGCTGAAGAACCAGACCCCGTGAACTCGACCGAAGGCCTACCGAACAAAGACGAGTTGGGCCGGACGGTGAACGTGGCCCAGGAAACCCCGGCCCAGGCGCGGACCACGGCGCTGCGGGCAGCCCGGGGCCTCTGGGCGGCGGCAGAGCCTTCCCTGACGAGCCACACGTTGGACAAACAGTTGGTCCGGTGGGTGGTGCTCGCCGGAGCCACGCCGCGCGGCAGCCCGAGCAACGACAGTCTTTTCCCTCGCCCGCTGGGGGCGAGGGGCTTCCGGCAACGACGCGGCTCCCGCGACCCCGCTGGCCCGCTGGCCCGCTGGCGTGTTTTCCAGTTGACTTTCCTTTCCGGGCCGTCATGCTATACTTCCGACGATAGGGCCAGCCCACGGCCCACCCTCCATCACCCTCCTGCCATCCGTGGGGTCAGCCTGCCATGTTTGATCTGCACACCGGCCGAAGCTCCGATTGCACCGGGATGTCGCGACGGCAGTTTCTGCGCGTCGGCGGTTTGTCCGCGTTCGGGTTGGCGTTGCCGCAGCTGTTGCGTGCTAAACCGCAAGCGGGGACTGGGGCGGCGGGCAAAAAGGCTACCAACTGCATCCTGCTCTGGATGCAGGGCGGGCCGAGCCATCACGAGACCTTCGATCCGAAGCCGGATGCTCCCGCCGAAATCCGCGGCGAGTTCGGCACCGTGCCGACCACCCTCCCCAGTGTCCGCATCAGCGAACACCTGCCGCTGCTGGCCAAGCAGACCGATAAGTACAGCATCATTCGCGGGCACGACCCGAAGAACGGCAGCCACGGCACGGCCGATCACCTGATGATGTCCGGTCAGCCGTTCAACCCGGCGCTGCCGTTCCCCTGCTTCGGCTCGGTGGTGGCCAAGGAACGCGGCTACCAGGACGGCATGTTCCCCTTCGTGCAGCTGGGCCGCGCCATCGACCGCCGCTTCAACGGCGGCGTCGCGGGCTTCCTGGGCGACCAGTTCAATCCGTTTGAAGTCGGCGAAGACCCGAATGCCCCGGTGTTCAAGGTCCGCGACCTGAGCCTGGCCAACGACGCCGAGCGCGTCCGGCTGGAACGCCGTTATGCGATGCTCAACGAGATCGACCGCTACCAGCAAGGAGTCGAGGAGCGGGCCGCCGCCGTGCAAACGCGCGACGTCTTCTACGAAAAGGCCCACTCGCTGATTACCTCGCCGGCCGCGAAGAAAGCGTTCGACCTCGATCAGGAGCCGAGCAAGGTCCGCGAGATGTACGGCCGGAACAACCTCGGCCAGTCGTGCTTGCTGGCGCGGCGGTTGATCGAAGCCGGCGTGCATTTCGTGACCGTGACCAACGGCGGCTGGGACACGCACCAGAACAACTTCCGCAGCCTGAAGGACCGCCTGCTGCCGCCGCTGGACCGCGGCTACTCTGCGCTGCTGCAAGACCTCCACGCCCGGGGCCTGCTCGACAGCACGCTGGTGGTCTGGTTCGGCGATTTCGGCCGCACGCCGAAGGTCAACCCGTCGGCGGGCCGCGATCACTGGGCGACGGCCGGCGTGGCCTGCATGGGCGGCGGCGGCGTGAAGACCGGCGAGGTGGTCGGCGCGACGAACCAGTTCGGCGAGTTCGTCACCGACAGCCCGGTGACGCCGCAGGACCTGGCCGCGACCATCTATCACACGCTCGGCATCTCGCTGCACACCTGGTACAAGGCCCAGGACGGCCGCCCGATCGAACTGGTGCCGACCGGCAAGCCGATCCGCCAGCTGGTGGGATGATTGGGATTGCGAAGAGTTTAGCCGCGAGCCGCAGGCGAGTAATTTCGCCTGCGGCTCGCGGTTTATTGCTTTATCCAAACTGCCGCAACTGCTTCCACGGCACCGCCGCCACGAACTGACAGCCCAGCACCCAGTTGCCGCGCTCCTGCCGACAGTGCTTGACGATGACCTGCGTCCACCAGTCCTCCGACTGCGCGGGCCGCACGTTCAAAATAGTGCCGACCGGTTCGGCGGCATCGGCCCAGACGCCCAGGCCCGTGAGCGAACGGTCCATCACCCAGGCCGAACCTGGTCCCTCTGCGGCATCGTTCGCGATGAGGATCGAGATGGGATTCCCCACGCGCCGGCGCTCGATGCGCCGCTCGAAATGCTGCTGGACCGCCGGGCGCGGTTGAGTACGCACCGGCGGGGCTTCCTGGTCGCGCAGCCAGGCGCGCTTCTGCTGCAAGGCATCGCGATAGGCGTTCAATTCGGCAAGCAACTCCGAGGTCGTCCGGTGCAGGGCTTCCACCTCGGCCAGGCGTCGTTCCGTCTCTTGCAACTCCGCGCTCGACATCCGCGCTCCTCCGTGGGCACCATGCAGTGAACCCCGATTGGACGCCGGTATGCTGACGATAGTTCCTGGATTGCGCAACCACTTGCCTGCCCCGCGACCCGCCCGACCGTCACGATTTGCCCGGAATCTCGCCCGGCAGCGCCGTGGCCTGGTCATTTCTGTTGCGAGCCGTTCTGCACCGACGGTATAGTCGATTTCTGGGCCAGGCCCGACCAGGAAAGCCGAGAAGTCTTTCGGACGCAAGCCATTAAACCTTCATGGTTTAATGATTGAATCGCCGGGCCGCCCCTCGAATCGTACTATTACCTCGTTAGATAGTAGCGAACGGATCGTCTACTCTGGCAGACCATTGATGGTGGTTTCCGTCGCTCCGAGGACTGGGGCGAGTCGAAACGAACGAAGCTGAATCATGAACCCAGGCCGGAAAAAGGTAGGCCCCCGGCAGGCAGACTTCGAGGCATTGCACCAACGCCATAGCCGGGAAGTATGGGCGATGGCGTATGCCCGCTGGATGGACGCCGACACGGCCCTGGACATCACCCAGGAGGCGTTCATGCGCCTCTGGAAGCAGTGGGAGGCGGGCGAGGAAATCCTCAACCCCCGTGCCTGGCTGCTGCGGGTGGCGCGGAACCTGGCCGAGGATTACGCGAAGAGTTCGTTTCGCCGCAACGGGACGCATCCACCCCAGCTGATGAACGGGGTGAAGTCGCATGCCCCGTTGCCCCTGGAAGCCCTGGAACGCGAGGAGACCTTCGCGCAGTTGCGCGGAGTGCTGGAACAGTTGCCGGAACCAGACCGCGAAATCCTGACGCTGCGTTACGCGCTGGATTACAACGCGGGAGAAATAGCCGACCTGCTGTCGATCAACGCAACCGCCGTCCACATGCGCCTGAGCCGGGCGAGGCAACGCCTGGCGGACAAGTTGACGGCCGAGGGGGTAGTACCCGTACCATGACTCTCCACACACCAAACTTGAATCAGGGTGGACGCACGCCCGACGACTTGGACGGCCTGCTGCGGAGCTTCTTCCGCAGCGAGATGCCCGATCCCTGGCCGACGATGAAGGCACCAGCCGCCGAAACCCCAACGCTGGGCTGGTGGTCGCGCTCGCGCAGCCGACTGGCGCTGGCCGCCTCGGTGGCCCTGCTGCTCATCGGCAGCTGGTTGCTGTCCGGCAGCGCGCCGCAGTACACCGCCCCGGTCGTCAACGGCCCGCGCGACACCTCCAGCGGCACCGCCGACCAGTCCGACCTGAACGGCATCCGCGGCAAGGTCGAGCACCTGGAAAACAAGCACGCTCCGGCGGGCACGAACACCCAGCGCTGAGCGCTCGGGCCAACCCGAATCACCACAAACCGGCGCATTCCCTCGCGGGAATGCGCCGGTTTTGTTATTTTTGCACCGCGCCGGGGTTCGCTTGTACGTCGGGCTTTCCAGCCCGACCGCAGCGCCCGGCGTGGGCCGCGCCCGCTGTGCTCTGGCCTTCGGCCTTTGGCATTGTCATTGACACCTCAGTCGGGCTGGAAAGCCCGACGTACAAGAACGAAACAACCATCGGGAGCCTTCTGCCATGACCGTGGACCGCCGTCAGTTCCTGCACGCCGCCGTGGCTGCGAGCAGCACGTTCGCTTTCGCGAAGCAACCCGCCGCCGCCATCGAGCCGATCCAGCGCAACGGCAAGCCGCACCTGCGGCTGAGCATCGCCGCGTACAGCTATCGCAAGTACCTCGACCTGAAGGCCAAGCCCCAGCCGACCATGACGCTGGAAGACTTCGCCGAGATCGCCGCCGGGCTGGACCTCGACGCCATCGAACCGACCGGCTACTACTTCGCCGAGACCACGCCCGAATACCTGGCCCGGCTCAAGGGCAAATGCACTCGCCTCGGCCTCGACATCAGCGGCAGCGCCGTCGGCAACAACTTCTGCATCTCCGATCCGGCGAAACTCAAGGAACAGATCGCCCACGTCAAGAAGTGGACCGAGCACACCTCACTGCTCGGCGGCAAGGCGCTGCGCGTCTTCGCCGGCAACGTCGAGAAGGGCGATACCGAGGAGAAGGCCCGCGCCCGCTGCATTGAAGCCCTCCAGGAGTGCTGCGACCACGCCGCGAAGTTCGGCGTCTTCATGGCTCTGGAAAACCACGGCGGCATCGTGACCACGGCCGACCAACTCCTGAGCATCGTCAAGGCGGTGAAGCACGACTGGTTCGGCGTCAACCTCGACACCGGCAACTTCCACAGCGCGGATCCGTATGCTGACCTCGAAAAGCTGGTGCCTTACGCGGTCAACGTGCAGATCAAGACGGAGATCGTCCGCGCCAACAAGCAGAAGGAAGATGCCGACCTGAAGCGCCTGATCGACATGCTCAAGCAGGGCGGCTATCGCGGCTACGTGGCCCTGGAGTACGAGGCGGCCGAGGAGCCGAAGACCGCGATTCCGAAGCACATCGAGACGCTGAAGAAGCTGGTGGGGTAGAGCAGTTCGCGGCTGGATGCAGCACAGGATGCTGCGGTCCGCACAGCGGACCCTACAAAATCCTGGTAGGTTCCGCTGTGCGGACCTTTCCAGACGGTCGTAAGCTGCGGTCCGCACAGCGGAACCTACGAAATCCTGGTAGGGTCCGCTGTGCGGACCGTTCCAGACGGTCGTAAACTGCTCGAACCGGCACACTACCGGCACCGGCAACTGGCCGCTACAATGCGGGGTGGATGGAGTGCGGTCCATCCATCCCGCGTTATTGCGTCCAGGAAGGCCCGCCATGCCCTTCGATTCCGTTGCCGGTCTGGTCGAGGAACTGCGCAAGACGAAACTGCTCAAGCCGGCGCAGATCGACGAAACCGTCCGCATGCTGCAACCGCGGTTTCCCAGCGCCCTCGGGCTGGCCAAGGAACTCGTACGCCGCGGCTGGCTGACGGTTTACCAGGTCAACCAGCTCTTTCAGGCCAACGGTCAGCCGCTGATCCTCGGGCCGTATCAGATTCTCGACCATCTGGGCAAGGGCGGCGTCAGCCAGGTGTTCAAGGCCTGGCACACCGAGCGCGATTGCCTGGCGGCGCTGAAGGTCATTCACCCGCACCTGCTGACCAACGCCGAAGCCGTGGGCCGCTTCCAGCGCGAGATGAAGGCGGTCACCCGGCTCTCGCATCCGAACATCGTCTGCGCTTTCGAGGATTCCGCCATCGGCGAGGCCCACTTCTTCGCGATGGAATTCGTGCAGGGCACCGACCTGAAGAAACTGCTCGAACTATCCGGGCCGCTGCCGATAGCGCAAGCCTGCGACTTCATCCGCCAGGCCGCGCTGGGT
Organism: Planctomycetia bacterium; assembly: GCA_016795185.1. GTDB lineage: Bacteria > Planctomycetota > Planctomycetia > Gemmatales > Gemmataceae > JAGVLI01. Next base: position 7,227 of record JAEUIF010000920.1, read on the forward strand.
CTGGAGCACGCGCACAAGCAGGGACTGGTACATCGCGACATCAAGCCGGCGAACCTGGTGCAGATCGAGGGCGGCAACGTCCTCAAGATCCTCGACTTCGGCCTGGCGCGGCTGCACACGACCGAAGGCGCGGACCCCGCCACCGCCCTGACGGCCCAGGGCGCGATGATCGGCACCGCCGATTACGTCGCGCCCGAGCAGGCGCGCAACGCCCGGCAGGCTGACATCCGCTCGGACGTCTACAGCCTGGGCTGCACCTTCTATCATCTGCTGACCGGCGGCCCACCGTTCCCCGGCGGGTCGGCGATGCAGAAGATACACCATCACATCAACAGGGAACCGACCTCGGTGCGCCTGCTGCGTTCCGAAACGCCGGCCGAGGTCGAAGCCATCGTCCGGCGGATGCTGGCCAAGCAGCCCGCCGACCGCTTCCAGACGCCGGCCGAGGTCGCGGAACGCTTGCAGCCATATTCGAGCTGAAGCGAGCATCAGCCGCGACCAACTCCTTACTGTGGCAATATCGGCGTCCGTTTTCTTCCCAAGCCGGCCGCTGGGCGGCCGTGAGTCGTATCGGTGGTTCGACGGCCGCCGCGCGGCCGGCTTGGGAAGAGAACGGCCCGCCGCAAGGTGCAACGGCGTGTGGAGCGGGCGTTAGAGCAGTTTGCGACCGTTTGTAGCGGCCCGCACAGCGGACCCTACAGCAATTTGTAGGGTCCGCTGTGCGGACCATGCCGTCCGGTGCTACACCCGTCCGCGAATCGCTCTAGCGCTTGGTCAAGGAACCTGTTGTTCAACGACTATCTTGGGTGCCATG
>JAEUIF010000921.1 GCA_016795185.1 Planctomycetia bacterium
CATGGCACCCAACCCGCTGATTGAGCAAGATATCTCTTGCACCTGGGTTGGTGGGAACGTGAGCGATGGCCTGATTCAGCTCACGCTCACTCGACCATTGCTCGCGCTGCCACCCGCATGCCGTGGTCCGGTTCGTAGAGAAACACTTCCGTCATGTTCTCATAGTAGTCGAAGCGCTTGGGCCGGTGACGCATTTGTAGCGAGCAGTGGCGGCCGAGCCAGCGGTCGAGGTCTTCGGCCTTGCCCGACCGGCTGCTCGGAATCACGATCCAGAGGCGTTCGCCTTGCTTGCTCAGTTTTTGCAGGCCCGCCACCGGGTTCGAGATGCTCAGCGGAATCGGCTCGATACCGTCTTGCGTGTAGTGGCGCAACAGCTTGGCCGAGAAGGTGCTGACGCGGTCGCCGGGCTGCCATTGCTTGGAGACAAACTCGGCCGGCGTGCGCAGGTCGAAGCGCGAACCGTCGGCGTAGTGGCTCACCAAGCTGGGCAGGCAGAGCACGCAGGTCAGGCCCAGCCAGGCCACGGCGGCGGGGACGTTGTGCTCGCGCAGCGCTTCGTAGATCAGGGCCACCGCCCGGCCCGCCAGCACCAGCACGCCCAGACTCAGCGGGAAGACGTAGGCGGGATGATAAGCGACGATGAACGGCAGCACCACGGTCGCGCCGGCCCAGACCGCCGCCCAGGCCGACCAGTACCAGGTCTGGATGTCGCCCTGCTTCCAGATGCTCAGCACGCCCAGGCCCGCTAGCAGCACGATCGGCCAGCCCAGCTGCGAAACCGAAGCGAAGACGCTGTGCGCCAGGCTGTAGCCCCAGCTTTCGCCGGAGTTCCAGCCGCGCAGCACCGGCAACAGCCAGACCACGAAGACCACGCCCGCTAGCACGGAAGCACCCACGACGACGCCGAGCAGACGGGCCAGCTTGCGGTCCTGGCCGACCCAGGCCGTCAGCGCGATGGCCAGGAACAGGCCGCCGAGCAACAGGGCTTGCAGGGTATGCGAGAGAATCGCCGCGAAGGCGAAGCCGCAGGCCGTGAGGGTCCAGACGACCGACCGCTTTTGCACCGCGAGCGCGCCGCTGAGCATGGTCAACGACGCGAACAGGGCGGCGATCATGTAATAGCGGTTTTCCTGGCTGCGGTAGAGGTGTTCGGGCCAGAGGGCCAGCAGCAGGGCGGTGGCCAGAGCGGTGACGCGCCCCATCGTGCCGTCCAGGAGCAGGAAAGTCAGCACGACGCAGAGCGTGCCGAGAAGCGCCGACAGCACCCGGCTGCCGAATTCGTCGCGGCCGAAGCACTCATGGCCGAGTAGTTGCAAATAAGCGCTGACCGGCACCAGCTTCGGCAGCCGATGAATCTGGCTGTTGGCGGTGGCGTCCGGCCCGGCGATCAGTGAGCAGGTTTCTTCCAGGGTGGCAAGTTCGTCGCCGTGAAAGGACCAGGCACCCAGGCGGAAAAAGCGCAGCTCGCCGGCGAGGAGGCACAGCCCGGCGGCGATGAGGATGAGCGCACGGCGATCCGTCATGGGTCGGTCCTCCTTGACCGTGGGTGAATTGGCGAGCGGCGCTGAACTAGCGAGCGGCGGGGTTCATCCCCGCCGTGAATGACCCGCGATTCACGGCACTGAACTAGTGCATCGTCAAATAGGATGTTGCCCGAAGGAATGATGGGTGGCACGTCCCTCGGTACTCCGAGGGCGTGGGGAGCGACTCGCACGCCCTCGGAGTACCGAGGGACGTGCCACCCAAGTAAAGCCTT
>JAEUIF010000944.1 GCA_016795185.1 Planctomycetia bacterium
CGGTGCGACACGGGGACGGGACTCGTTGTGCAAAGCACCCTGCGGGCCGTTCCGGCAACGAGTCCCGTCCCCGTTTCGCACCGGCTTTCAGGCGTGTCACAGAACGGAAGCGAGCCATGCCACTACAGTCCCAGCTCTTCAAAGACGATCCCCAGCTCGAGGCGGCGGCCGTTTCGCACCCCGCACACATTACACCGGGCGCACGGGGGCCACACGTCGTCAAGATTCAGCAGGCGCTGAACGAGATCCTCGGCTCGTCGCTCGTGCCCGACGGCATCTACGGTCAGGGCACCGCCGCCGCGGTGCTCCAGTACAAGCGCGAGCGCAACATCGTGAACTGGACCTACCAGACCGAGGCCGACAACATCGTCGGCATCATGACCATGGCCGCCCTCGACGCGGACATGCTGGCCCGTGAAGGGCCCAGCGACACCGCCTCCCTCCGCATCCCCGCTTTGCTGTGGCGTCATTCGCGGCCCCGCCGCGCCTGAAATGGTGCGCCGGGTGACAAGCGCTCGGCGTGACTTTCAGGGGCTTGGACCCGAAGACCGACTCCCCGAAAGCATGAGAAGCATCGGCGACTTGACAGGCCGGCTAGCGACCGGCAGTGCCCAGGCTTTGGCGGTGTTCCTCGGGGGAGCTAGGCCTCTGATGGTCTCCGCAAAAGCATGGCACCCGGCGCCGGCGCAGACTAATCACAGTTTCGGCGAACCTCGGCTACTATTCTCCTGTCCTATGGTTGCCCAACCGCAAGAAGGTGCGCCCATGCAACCGAAGCAGAATCCGACCCATCCGGAAGCCCTCTTGCTGATCCGAATGAAGCGGGACCGAGCAAAGGCCGCTTTGGACCAGATCGTCAAACGACTCGGAGTGATCAGTCACGAACCCGACCCGGGGTTGGAGGTGTTACTCGACTACCTGACGAACATGGTCTACGCATTGGAACTGCTACTCAAGGTCATGGCTAACGACTGGCGAACACCCGGCAAGTCGCAGTTCAGTCACCGCGTCGGAGACATGTACCAGGAGATCTTCCGCAAGCCGCACCCCTGTCCTGACCTGATGACCATCCTTGAACTGGCAATACTCAATCAGAAGTTCATCTATGAACCAGCCGATCGGCTCATGGACCATATTCCCGAGCTTGAAGCCCTGTGGGATGAGTTGACCACCGAGTTCTACCAGCGCCATTGGATGGAAGACATAACGGTGCAACGCGCAGTGGTCGCGCCACTCGGTTTCATCCAGTTCTTGCGGGATAGTCTCCCTCGTTTCTACCGAGCCAAGACGCACCAATGGAAGCCACAGCTGAATCGCGACCATCGGGTTCGGATGCTCCAGTGCCAAATCGAAGCTTTGCAGAGGGAGCTCGAACTGGTTCAGGCGGGTGAAGAACCTCCCGAGGAAAGCCCGATGCAAGCCAGCGAACGACTACAGCAGGAGTATCTCGCCAGCATCCAGGGCGCTTCGAGTTGCTTTGCTTTCAATTCGGAGATCCGGAAAGGTGAATTCTCATTCGGGACATGGACCTTCCACAAGGTACTGCCAGGCTGTTTGGGGTGAGGAGTAGTTGGGTCGCAATCTCGATGTTAGAATCGCCCCGGTGAACTAGCGCGCTGCACCTGACACCAGCCACCCCGCCGAACAACACAAAGGCCACCCGATCTACGGGTGGCCTTTGTGTTATTGACCGCGAAGCCGCCAGCGGCGAACTCACTCCAGTTCCTTGATGAAGATATTCGCGAACTGGATCGGGTCGCCGTGGTGTTGCAACGCGATCGGACCTTTCTTCGGCACCCCCGGCAGCTGGGCGTTTTCCAGCACCGTCTTGCCATTGAGCACCACCGTCAGGCGGTCGCCCTTCATCGTGATGTTGAAGCGGTTCCACTGGCCGATGGGCTTGTCGGCGACGACCTTCGGCGTCACGCCGGCGCGGACTTCGGCCGGTTGGTTCTTGTCGGTGCGGTAGCCATAAACCTCGCCGGAGCCGATGGGCCAGCACCACATGTTCACCTGGGCCTTGCTGGTGCCGCGCAGGTAGATGCCGCTATCGCCGGCGTCATCGACCTCCACTTCCTTGTTCTTGCCGCCTTCCTGCTCGTAATCGCCGTTGGCCAGGATCACGGGTCGCTTCACCTTCTTCGGCTTGGCGGTCCAGCGCCAGTCGCAGATCAGCTGGAAGTCGCCATATTCCTTCTCGCTCCAGAGGTCCTTGTCCTTGGCTTCGCTCTTGCCGTCGTAGGTCAGCTTCCAGTCCTGGGGCTGCCAGTGGTCCTTGTGGCCGGGGTCGTTCTTCCAGCCGCGCAGGTCCAGGCCGTTGTAGAGCAGCTTGTAGGGCTGGGCCACGTCGCAGATTTCTTCCGGCTTCGGGTTGCTGCTCGGCAGTTCCTTCAGCTTGATGTTGCGGAAATGGCACTCGGAGCCCTCGGCTTCCAGACAAACGTAGCCCTTGCGCGGCTTGCACTCGCTGACGCCGGAGACGACCTTGCCGTTGACCGCCAGCTTGATCGTGCCGTCCTTGCACTCGATGCGGTAGTGGTTCCATTCGCCGGCGGGCTTGCAGCGCTTCTCGCTGGGCAGGCAGCGCATCCAGCCGTTGGGGTGCGGGGTGTCGGGTTTGCACGTGGCCCCGTGAATGCTGAAGATGTCGCCGTGGCTGGTGTAGTTCACGGTTTCCAGACCGTCGAGGATTTGCACCTCGACGGCCCGACAGAACGGGGTGCCGGGCGCGGTCATCGGATCAGCCCAGATGAAGCAGCCGGAGTTGCCCTTGGGCTTCAGGTGCTTCCATTCCAGTTCGAGAATGAAGTTCTCGTACTGCTTGTCGGTGCGCAGCACGCCGGTCGGAATGCCGGTGGTCACGATCATGCCATCCTTGACTGTGAAGGTTTCGGCGGCGCAGTTGACCTGCGCCCAGCCGGTCAAGTCCTTGCCGTTAAAGAGCGGTTTCAGGTCGTCGTCGGCCGCCGCCAAGACGGAGACGGCGAAGATGGACAGGGCTGCCAGGGCGAGCGTGGAAGCAATGCGGGTACGCAGCATGAGGACTCCTGGTGATGGTGGTTTGAATGGGCGAGCGGCGGGCGTCAGCCCGCTGTTCGAGTGAGAAAACAGCGGGCTAACGCCTGCCGCTCGCCGGGAGGATAACAGCGGGCTCACGCCCGCCGCTCGCCTGGAAGTCGTTAGCTCTTCTTCTTGCCGGCGATCTGCTCGCGCGCCTTGACCATGACGTTCTCGATGGTCACGGGCGCGCCGTTGCGGCGCTTGCTCTCATCCGCGGCTTCCATGAAAGCGAAGATGTCGAGGGTTTCCTCGGCGCTGACGGGCGGCTTGCCCGTCTTGAAGAATTTTGCGATCTCGACCACCAGCGGTTCATAGCCGCCGGAACCGCCGGCGGGCGCGACGCCGGTCTTGCCGAAGACGGTCGCGCCGTAGTCGGCCTTGCCGGCGCGGATGCCCCTGAAAGTGCCGATGCGCCCGCCCTTCCAGACGCCTGCGACGAGGTCGGTGTCCTTGGTGTGCGTGCGCGTCACGGATTCGCAGCCCGCGCCCATGATGGTAAAGAGAATCTCGCAGCCGTGAATGCCGTACCAGAATAGGTCGGGGTGATGCTCTTCGGTCGGCGACGGCCCGTAGGCGTCGCAGCCGATGACTTCGCCGACCTTCGGCTGGTTGCGCATCTCCTGGACGCCCGGCGCGAACCGCAACGACGAACTGGAGAAGCAGGGCGTCCGCGTTTCTTTCGCCAGATCGTAAATCTGGATGGCGTCGGCCAGCGAGCCCGCCACTGGCTTGTCGATGAACACCGGCTTGCCCGCCTTCAGCACCGGCGTCACTTGCGCCAGGTGCGGCCGACCGTCCACGCTTTCCAGCAGCACCACATCCACCTTCTTGAGCAGTTCGTCAATCGAGGGCACGATCTCGACCTGGTACTGCTCCTGCAAGGTCTTGGTAAAGCCCTCGATGCGGTTCTTGCTGGAGGCAATGTCCGGGCTGCCGCCGGGAAACGCCGCCACGACTTTGATGCCCGCCAGTTCGCCTTCGCTCTTGGGGTTGTTGAGAATTTTCGTGAAGGCGACGACGTGCGAGGTGTCCAGGCCGATGATGCCGGCCCGCAGCGTCTTCGGGTTGGCCTGGGGGAATACGCTCGAAGAGGAGGCACACAGGCCGGCGAGCGATAGGCCGCTCGCGTGCAGCATCTGGCGACGAGTCAATGACGCATGTGGCAGCATGGCAGGCTCCGGGGAGTAAAGTGGGGGAATCGGCGTCACGGGCATGTTTCGCTGGATCGTAACGGGCTTCGCCGCCACGCGAAAACGGATTCCGGGAATTTTCTGGATTGCATGCAATTTCTCTCGACAGGAAAACGCCGCCGGTTATACTTATGAAAGGTCTCTAATAATTAGAGGCTGCCTGCTACTGCCTGCCTCGACCCCGTGCGGTCGAAAACTGCCTCACCCTCCTACGTCCCACACTGGGAGTCCCGCCATGCTGACCCTTCTCGACCGTGGTCCCAACCACACCTGCCAGGGTTTTTCGCGTCGTGAGTTTCTCCGCGTCGGCAGCCTGGGCTTGCTCGGCGGCAGCTTGGCGTTGCCCGACCTGCTGGCCGCCCGCGCGCAAGCGTCTTACGGCAGCGGGCGGCCGTTGACGGATAAGTCCGTCGTCCTGCTCTTCCTCCAGGGCGGGCCGTCGCATATCGAGTTCTTTGACCCGAAGATGACCGCGCCGCCCGAAATCCGCAGCAGCACCGGCGAAGTGAAGACTGCACTGCCCGGCGTGACCTTTGGCGGCACCTTCCCGAAGCTGGCGGCCATGGCCAACCGCTTCACGGTGGTGCGCAACTATGGCTCGCGCAACGCCGACCATAGCTATTTGTCGGTCAGTTCGGCGGGCAACCCGCTCAAGGCGGCGATGGGCGCGCTCTACTCGCGCGTCGCGGGGCCAATCAACTCTCGCACTGGCCTGCCGAACAACGTCCTGGTGCTGCCCGAAGCGGTGCAGCCCGGCCTGAAGCTCGGCAACAACTTCGAGACCGGCGCGCTGCCGACCCTGACCAGCCCCGGCGACCTCGGGCCGAGCTACGGCGCGTTCGATCCCGCCGGCAGCGCCGACTTCAAGAAGATCATGCAGCTGCAAATCGAAGCGACGCGCTTCGACGACCGCCGCGGCCTGCTCGGTCAGCTGGACGCCCTGCGTCGCCGCGTCGATGCCGGCAACACGCTCGACAGTTTCGACCGCTTCCAGCAGCGCGCCTTCGACCTGGTGATGAAGGGCGTGGTCGAAGCCTTCGATATTTCCAAGGAAGATCCCGCGACCCTGGAACGCTACGACACTAGCAAACTCTTCAAGCTCGAAGAAGTGACGAAGTGGTTCGACATGAAGCGGGCCAGCAATCAGCTGGGCAAGCAGATGCTGATGGCCCGGCGGCTGGTCGAACGCGGCTGCGGCTTCGTGACCGTTTCGGACTGCGGCTGGGACATGCACTCCAACAGCAACAGCCCGAAGAACATGGAAGGCATGAAGTTCCTGGGCAACCAGGTCGATCACGCGGTCGCCGCCTTCCTGCAAGACCTGGAAGAACGCGGTTTGAGCGACAAGGTGCTGCTGGTGGTGACGGGCGAAATGGGTCGCACGCCGCGGCGCAACCGCGACGGCGGGCGCGACCACTACGGCACGCTGACGCCCCTGCTGCTGGCCGGCGGCGGGCTGAAGATGGGCCAGGTGATTGGCGAATCCGACAAGAACGCCACTGCCCCGCTCTACGACCCGCAGACGCCCGCCAACCTGCTGGCCACCATCATGCGCGTGATCCTCGACGTGAACGAGATTCGCACCATGACCAACCTGGGCAAGACCGCCGATATCGTCACCGGCGGCGAGCCGATTCCGGGCCTGTTCGGTTGATGCAATGAGGTACGTCGGGCTTTCCAGCCCGACTGTCCCGCCCACGACTGGCGGCCAGCGCAAGCGGAAGGCATCTGGTTGCGGGCGCGACAGTCAGGCTGGAAAGCCTGACGTACTCAGGTACCGCGAGCGGCACTGCCACCCGCTCGCAGCCTTTATTTGCCACAATGACACAAAGAATGCGTTTGGAAGCAGACTGTTGACCGCCCGCCGGGCGTCGGTTAGCTTACTCACAATCCTCCCAGTACCGTCCTCCCCGACGGGCGACCTGCCATAAACCTGCCAAGGGTGTCTCATGCTCACCATCTTTAGCAAACCCCACCAGAAGGGCGGCTTCTGCGACGGCGTCAATCGCCGTGACTTCCTGACCATCGGCGGCACGCTGCTGGGCGGCGGCTTGATGCTGCCGAAGATCCTGGCAGCCGAGCAGAAAGCCGGCATCCGCCATTCGCACCGCGCCATCATCAATGTCTTCCTGCCCGGCGGCCCGCCCCATCTCGACATGTGGGACCTGAAGCCGGACGCGCCGCAGGAGATTCGCGGTGAGTTCAAGCCGATCGACACCAACGTGCCCGGCATCCAGATTTGCGAGCTGTTCCCCAGGCTGGCCGCGATGATGGACAAGCTGGTCATCATCCGTTCGCTGTCGGGTTCGAGCGGCGATCACGACGCCTACCAGTGCATGACCGGCCGCAAGAAGGACCCGGCCCAGCCGAACTACTGGCCGTCGTTGGGGGCCTGGGTGTCCAAGGCGCAAGGCCCGGCGAACCCCGCCGTGCCGCCGCACCTGACGCTAATGTACCGCACCGGCGAACCCAAGTGGGGCTACCCCGGCGAAGGCGGCTACCTGGGCATGGCCCACGGCCCGTTCCGCTTGGTCGGCGGTCAGGGGCAGAGCATGAAGTCCGAAAACCTGGCGTTGAACAAGAATCTGACGCTGGACCGGCTGCAAGACCGCGTCAGCCTGCTGCAATCCTTCGACACCGTGAAGCGCAGCATCGATAGCTACGGGCTGATGGACGGCATGGATGCCTACACCCAGCAGGCGATGGGCATCTTGACCTCGTCCAAGATGGTCGATGCCCTCGATCTGAGCAAGGAAGACCCGGCGGTCGTGGCCCGCTACGGCGTCGATGACCCTGGCTTTGAACGCGATGGCGCGCCGCGCATGGTCCGCAACTTCTGCGTCGCCCGCCGCCTGGTGGAAGCCGGCGCTCGCGTCGTGACCATGAACTTCACTCGCTGGGACTGGCACGGATCGGACGGCAAGAACTTCGTGCAGGCCCGCAAGGACTTCCCGTTGCTGGACCAGGGCGTCTCGTCGCTGGTGCAGGACCTGCACGACCGAGGGCTGGAACAGGACGTTTCCGTCATCGTCTGGGGCGAGTTCGGCCGCACGCCGAAGATCAACAAGGACGCCGGCCGCGACCACTGGCCGCAGCTGTCGTGTGCGCTGATGGCCGGCGGCGGCATGCGGACTGGCCAGGCCATCGGCGAATCGAACCGCCTGGCTGAAGTCGCCACGAAGCGTCCGGTGACGCACCAGGACATCTTCGCGACCCTCTTCCACAACATCGGCATCAATTGCAGCGCGGTGCGCGAGTTCGATCCCAACGGCCGGCCACATTCGCCGGTCGACTCGGGCGTCGAGCCGCTGCGCGAGTTGGTCTAATCAAGGCTGAAACCGCTAAACCGCAAGCGAGGCGCTCGCCGCCTCGCTTGCGGTTTAGCGGTTCAAGCCGAAGTTCCTGACTCGCTTTCCTTCCTTGAACGTTATAGAATCGCCATCACCTGCCACGGTTCTGCGATCTCAACAACGGGGGGTAACATGTTGACGATCCGCGCTGCCGGCTCTCACCGCTACTGCGATGGCCTCAGCCGCCGCAGCTTTCTCCAAGCTGGCCTGTTCGGTCTCTCGGGCCTGGCCTTGCCGGACCTGCTCCGCCTGAAGGCCCAGGCCAACACACCATCCCGCGACACCGCCGTCATCCTCATCTGGCTCGATGGCGGCCCGACGCACCTGGACACCTACGACCTGAAACCCGAAGCGCCGGCGGAGATTCGCGGCAGCTTCAAGACCATCGCGACCAGAGCGCCGGGCGTCGACATTTGCGAATTGTTCCCGCGCCAGGCCCAGGTGATGGACAAGCTGTCCATCGTGCGTTCTCTGTACCACAACAACGGGGACCACTTCGCCGCCGCTCACTGGATGCTGACGGGCTACCACGGCTCGACGGCCGCCAACATGGATCCGATGTATCCGGGTGCAGGGGCGATCACCGCCAAGGTGCGTGGCGCGAACAAGCCGGGGTTGCCACCCTACGTGGCGGTTCCGCACGCGGCCAGCGTCGGCATCGTACCCGGCTATAACGGCGGGGCTTACCTTGGGCCAGCCTACCACCCGTTCCAAACCGGCGGCGATCCGAATCAGGCGAACTTCTCCATCCGCAACCTGACGCTGCCCGGCGGCATGTCGGTTTCGCAGCTGGAAGACCGCCGGCAGCTGCTGTCGAGTTTCGACCTGTTGCGGCGCGACGTGGAAGCGACTGGCACCCTCGACAGCATGGACAAGTTCCAGCGCGAGGCGTACGAACTGATCTCCGGCCCCGCCGCCCGCCAGGCATTCGACATCAACAAGGAAGACCCCCGGCTCCGCGACCGCTACGGCCGCCACAATTGGGCGCAAAGCTGCTTGCTGGCTCGCCGGCTGGTCGAGTCCGGCGTCACCTTCGTGACGGTCCACATGGGCGGCTGGGACCACCACGCGGCCATCGAGCCGGCGATGAAGAACCTGCTACCCATCGTCGATAAGGCGGTGGCGAGCCTGGTGGAAGACCTGAGCGACCGTGGCCTGTATGACAAGGTCGCGATCTGCCTGTGCGGTGAGTTCGGCCGGACTCCGAAGATCAACAAGGACGCCGGCCGCGATCACTGGGGCGAAGCCTGCGTGGCGTTGCTCGGCGGTGGCGGGATCCAGGGCGGTGTGGCCTACGGCTCGACCAACGACAAGGGCGAACGGCCGAAGGACCGCCCGG